>JAPHUG010000389.1 GCA_026197195.1 Sedimenticola sp. | reverse complement strand
GGTCACCAAGATCATGATTCTTTCCATCTTTACCATCAGCCTGGATCTGCTGATTGGTTTTACCGGCCTAGTCAGTTTTGGGCATGCCGCCTTTTTTGGTATCGGCGCCTACCTGCTGGCCATCCTGTTCAATGACGTAGAACATATCAACTACTGGTGGGCCCTCACCCTGACACTCTCGCTGACCGGCCTTGCTGCCCTGGTGATCGGCTGGCTCAGCATTCGCACTTCCGGCATCTACTTTATTATGCTGACCCTGGCTTTCGCCCAGATGTGCTTCTATTTCTTTTTTGAGTCACCCCATTTTGGTGGTGATGACGGCATCTTCCTGATGAACAAACCGGAGATCATGCTGGGTAACCACCAGCTGGTCGACCTGGAGAACGAACACCACTATTACTACTTTGTTCTGGCCTGGCTGGTGGGTGTCTATCTGTTCCTGAGCATGATTCTGCGCGCCCCGTTCGGCCATGTACTGATCGCCATCAAAGCCAACGAGCAACGGGTTCGCGCACTCGGTTACTCGACCCCCCATTACAAGCTGGTCAGTTTCGTTATTGCCGGCACCATCGCCGGCCTGGCGGGTTTTCTAGAGGCCGCCCACACCAGCTTTGTCACCCCGGCCTACCTGGGCTGGCATGAATCAGGGATGGCGATCATGATGGTGATCCTGGGCGGTATGGGCACCCTGTTTGGCCCCGTCATCGGCACCTTTATCGTCGTACTGCTACAGGATTTTCTACCGGGCTTTACGGAGCATTGGAAACTGATCATGGGGGGTATCATCATCGGCGTGGTGCTGTTCCTGCCAAACGGTGTAGCCGGTCTGATCTACAGCCTCACCCATCGATTCTCATCCAAATCCAATAAGGACGGGAGCGAGCATGTCTGAAACCATCCTGAAAACAGAAAAGCTCTGCAAAAACTTTGGCGGATTGAAAGCCACCGATAATATCTCTCTCGATTTTGAACGTGGAAAAGTACACGCCATTCTGGGCCCAAATGGTGCTGGCAAGACCACTTTGATCAATCTTTTATCCGGTGAGCTGTTACCCAGTAGTGGTCGCATCCTGTTCAAAGGCTACGACATTACCGATGCCCGCCCGGAAAAGGTTTCACGTATCGGTATTGGGCGCAGCTTTCAGAAAACCAACATCCTCCCCGGCTTCAGCTGTCTGCAGAATTGTTGGATTGGTGCACAATCCTGCCTGTTAACCTCGATGCGTTTTTTCCGACCGGCAAAGCATCTCCGGGAGGTGCATCGTCGGGCCGATCGTGCGCTACAACTCTGCGGTCTTTCAAACAGGCGTAATCAGATTGCAGCCACCATGAGCTATGGTGAGCAACGACAACTGGAGATCGCCATGATGCTGGCTACCGAGCCGGAGCTGCTACTGCTGGATGAGCCCCTGGCCGGTATGGGCAGCGAAGAGTCACAACAAGTGACCGAACTGCTGAAAGCGTTGGCGAAAGAGCAGACATTAATCCTGATCGAGCACGATATGGATGCCGTGTTCTCGCTCGCTGACACCATCACCGTGATGGTCGATGGTGCTGAACTGGAGACCGGCAGTGTAGAGCAGATTCGTAACAGTAAGGCGGTCCAGGACGCCTATCTTGGACATGATGACGAAGAGGATGCCGCATGACCCCCTCTGCCACGCCACCCCTGCTGGCCGCTGAAGGCCTGCATACATACTATGGTGACAGCCATATTCTGCATGGTATTGACCTCCATATCGAACCTGGTGAAACCATCAGCCTGATGGGCCGTAACGGCATGGGCAAGACCACCACACTGCGCTCTATCATTGGTCTCACCCCTCCCCGTCAGGGGCGTATCACCATTCGGGGAAAAGACGCCAGTCGACTGAGCACCCATCAAATCATTCGTCAGGGCATTGCCTTTGTACCTGAGGATCGGGGCATATTCCCCAATCTATCTGTCCTGGAAAATCTCCACATGGCGGCCCGAAAAGGACCCAGTGGAAGGGATGAGTGGAACCTGGCGCGGGTATTGGAACTGTTTCCTCGCCTGGGGGAGCGACTCAACCATATGGGCAACCAACTCTCCGGTGGTGAACAACAGATGTTGACTATCGCCCGCGCCCTGATGACCAACCCGGACCTGATCATACTTGATGAGGCGACCGAAGGCCTTGCCCCCTTGATTCGACTGGAGATCTGGGTGGTTATCCGGCACATCAAATCAACCGGCATTGCCACCATTATTGTGGATAAGGATATCAATGCCTTGTTGCCCATCTGTGATCGCAACTACATTCTCAATAAGGGCGAGGTGGTGTACCACGGCAGATCCCGTGAATTATTGGAAAACCCCGAACTTCACAAACAGTATTTAGGCGTCTGAACCACCCGGCGCGCCTCTCAAGCCGATTGCCAAGCGGCCTGTCAATAGCGCACTAAAAATGATTCTGTGTAGAATGATGGATCACTATGCAACCGATCAATCGACTATTCAGCTCTATCAGCATCAGCAAACCGTTCTGGTTGTGGGTGGCTATCTGCCTGTTGGTGGCGGTCAGTACTGCGGCATTGATTGGCATTCTACAGACCACCGACGCCGTTCGACTGGAAGCTCAGGAGCGCTTTTTCGAGCAGTATAACCAGCAGCAATTGACGCTGGCGGAGCAGGCCGCTCACTCGATCGAAGAGACCTTTGCCACCTACCGTAGAAACCTGAGCCTGGTGGCCAGCCTGTTTGAAGAGCAGGGTGCCACCAGAGTGCAGGCCGAAGGCCTAACCAACAGCCTGCAAAGAATGTACGAAAGTCTGATGGAGACCGATATCATCGACCTGGTGGTGTTTGATCGGGACGGCACCGTGGTTGCCATCAACCCTTCAGATGACTATACCCTGGGGCGAAACTATGCCTGGAGGGACTACTACCAATGGGCAAGAGACAAAGGAAAGCCGGGACAGATGTACCTCTCCCCGTTCATGCGCCTGGAAGGCGGACAGAACCGGGGGGACAAGGCCCTCATCGTCGCTCAGGGGATCTATGACAAGCAGGGCCAGTTTGGCGGCGTCGCCATGTTCACGGTCAACTTCGACAAACTGGCAAAACGGCAGATCCTCTCAGTCCGCATTGGAGAGCACGGCTTTGCCTGGCTGATCGATAATAACGAACAAACGGTCCTGGTTGATCCGCTGGGTCGAGTCACCGACCGGGGATTCAAGGAGACCTTCCTTCCCCACTGGCCCAAACTCTACGACCTCCTGGTTTCCATGCAAGATGGCAGGCCCGGTACCGACACCTACGACTTTGTTGATCCCGCCGACCCCAACAAGGCTGTCAGCAAGCTGGTGGGGTACCAACCCGTAAGAATCGAGGGGCGACTCTGGACGCTGGGCGTTGCCACCCCGACCCGGGAAGTGGACAACCTGCTTAGCTCATTCATGCAGCAGCAGGAGCGTTACTCCGGCACCCTGGTAGTGGTCATCTTTACCGGCACCTTCATTTTGCTCAGTGCCCTGCTCTCCTGGAACCACACCCTCTCCATCCAGGTAGCGCATCGGACCAGTGACCTGGCCGAGGCACGCGCCCGCCTGGAATCCACCTTTGATGAGCTGCTGGCCTCCAAAAAACTGGCCGCGGTCGGGCACCTGGCGCTGGGTCTGGCCCACGAGATACGTAACCCGTTGTCCGCCATTCGCATGAATATCCAGATGATTCACAAGCGCACAAAACCAGAGGGACCTCTTGAAGAGCACTTCACCATTGTCGAGGAGGAGATCCTGCGTCTTAATCGCCTGGTTAATGATGTAATGGATTTTGCCCGTGCACGCCCCCTACGGCTTGAACGCACCAGTCTCAATCCCATCATCCACCGGGTCATGCAGCTTTTCTCACAGCGATTCACGAGTGCACAGATCAGCACCGAACTACAGCTAAATGATGAGCTCACCGTGGTGTGTGACCCGGAACAGATTGAACAGGTGATCCTTAACCTGGTATCCAATGCGATCGAGTCACTGGAAGAGGCGACAGGTCAGCGTGAATTGTCCCTGATTGTACGCCGGCACCGCCCCTACCTGTCGCTCAGTGTCATCGATAACGGTCAAGGCATTCCGACCCAGGACCTGGAAAAGGTGTTCGATCCGTTTTACACCACCAAAGTATCAGGCGGCGGACTGGGACTACCCACCCTGCAGGGTATTGTCTTAAGGCATCAGGGTACCATCACCGTCGATAGCGCACCCGGAGAGAAAACCTGCTTCACTCTGTTATTACCGCTGGATGGACCCACAGAAAACAACCGCGAGACTGAAAAATGAAGAGAGCCCTGATAGTAGATGATGATCGCGCCATCCGGCGAACCCTGGAACTGCACTTGATTGAAGAGGGCTTCGATGTCATCACAGCAGGCGATGGCCAGCAGGGCGTCGACATTGCCCTTGCTGAATCTGTCGACATGGTTCTACTGGATCTTCGGCTGCCCAAACTGGATGGCTTTGAAGTACTCAAACAGATCAAGCAACAGAAACCCGCGCTGCCGATTGTCATGATCACCGCCTATGATGATATGCACACCGCTATCGAGGCGATCCGCCTGGGTGCCATCGACCACCTGGGCAAACCGCTCGACCTGGATCAGCTGGATGAAGTGATCGCCAAGATCAGTGAAATGGCCAGTCTCGCTGAAAAAGGGATCATCTTCTGCGATACCACTGAATGCAGCTACCAACCCAATGTCATTGTGGGTCGCAGCAAGAGCATGAAGGCCGTCTATAAAACCATAGGTGCCGTGGCCGATACCCGGGCCTCGGTGCTCCTCTATGGCGAAAGTGGTACCGGCAAAGAGATGGTGGCCCGAGCCATTCACTTCAATGGGCAGTACAAAAACCACCCGTTTATCCCCCTGGTCTGCTCTTCACTGGCACCCACGGTCCTCGAGAGTGAGCTGTTCGGTCATGAGAAAGGGGCCTTCACAGGCGCAGTAAAACAGAAGCTGGGCAAGTTTGAACTGGCCCATGGTGGCACCCTGTTTCTGGATGAAATATCCGAGATCTCACCCGACATCCAGCTCAAGCTGCTGCGTTTTCTGCAGGAGCGTGAGTTTGAGCGGGTCGGCGGTAATGAAACCATCAAAAGCGATGTACGGATCATCACCGCCACTAACAAAGATCTGGCAACGCTGGTGAGCCAGGGTGATTTCCGGCAGGACCTCTACTATCGTCTCAAGGTTGTCACTATTGAGTTACCCACTCTACGGGAACGCCAGGAGGATATTCCCCTGCTGGTTCAGTACTTCATGGAGAAGATCCGCCGGGAGATGGGGCGGACGGTTGAGATGATCCCGGAAGAGACCATGGATCAGCTGAAACGTTACCCCTGGCCCGGTAATGTACGGGAGCTGGAAAACGCCCTTCGGCGCGCCGTATTACTCTCACCGAATGATGTGCTGATGCCCGAGACACTCCAACTGGAGAGCCAATCCACCCAAAAACGCCTACCGTTAATGATCAAGAGTATTCAGGAACTGGAAAAAGAGCATATTGAAAATATTCTTCAGTTCACCGGCTACGAAAAAAAGCGCGCTGCGCAGATTCTGGATATCTCCCGCCCTACCCTCAACACCCGCATTCGCAGCTACGGGATTGAGGTACCCGAGAAATAATCGCGCTAAGAGGAACCGCTGACCGGGGAGCCCATGCTTTAAATTCCGATGGATAATTATCCCATTAACCGCTATTGTCCGGAGCAGATAGATTCAGGGAGCGAAGTTAATAAACCCTGGACTAGAGTAGTTGAAAGAAAAAGCACCAAAAAAACAACTGACAGGAAAAGCCGTTCGCAGCAAGACTGTAAACGCTGACCTTTCTGGTAATTCATCGCCGCTGCGGGACACCGGGTTTATCGTAACCCTGGGGTTTCTTGTCATCCTGCTTCTGGCGCTTGCAACCGTCAGCATTACCATCATTCAAATGGGCAATGCGAACCAGAACGTCACCCAGCAGGTCGATCTCAGCAGTCAAAAACTGGAGCTGGTGTATGGTATGCGGGACGCACTCCAACGCCAAACCAGCAACCTCTACAACGCACAACGCGAACCCGACCTGCTCCTGCGCGCATCAGAACAACGCGCGTATAACCAACACCTCAGCCGCTTCCTTGTGCATAGAGACAGCTTCTCTTCACTCACATTGAATACCCAAGAACGCAAACTGTTACAGCAGATTGAAGCCGCGCTGCAGCACGCCCATCCGCTCACTGAAAGCATGATGGAGCTGCTGCTGGTCGGGGCAGCCAGTGAGAAACTACAGCCGCTGGCAGCACAATTAAAGGTGGAACAGGCCATTGTTTCGACGCAGTTAAACCAACTCGTTGAGCTGGTTCAACTCAATACGGATAAAGCGATTCAGGCCAGCCAACGGGACTACGCCAATACCGAACGTTTTCTGTTCTGGCTGACAGCCCTGCTGTTGCTAACCAGCCTGGGGATAGCCTATCTCGTAGTGCGCCAAACAACCGATCAACACCGCCAGATCTTTCATCAGGCGACCCATGACTCATTGACCCACCTGATCAATCGTCAGTCCTTTGAACGGATGGTGGATAAAGCCGTAGCCACCGCCCACGCCGACAAACAACTGCACACACTCTTTTACCTCGACCTTGATCAATTCAAGGTCATTAATGATACCTGTGGTCACAGGGCGGGCGACGCCATGTTGCGCGATCTGACGGCCGTCATAAATTACTGTCTGCGCAAAGGTGATACCCTGGCCCGATTGGGCGGGGATGAGTTTGGTGTACTGTTAAGGCACTGCGCCCTGGAGGCATCAACCCATGTAGCGGACCAGATGCTGGAGGCGATTCGTAACTTCCGTTTTGCCTGGGGGAGCAAAACCTTCACGGTTACGGCCAGTATCGGCGTCTACCCCATTGATCGCTCAACCACCAACAGCGCTACCGCTCTCAGTGCAGCAGACGCCGCCTGTTACACGGCCAAGGATACCGGTCGCAACCGTTACCACATTGTTGATGCGGAGAATATGGAGCTGGAACAGCGCTTCAGTGAGATGAGCTGGGTCAACCGGCTAACCGACGCCCTGGAGCAGGATCAACTCCGCCTCTATTTTCAACCCATTACCTCCCTCTCAAAGAACAAGGCAGAATCCCGGCACATTGAAGTCCTACTCCGCCTCAATGATAGGGAAGAAGGGATCATTTCTCCCTGTCAATTTCTTCCTGCAGCAGAGCGGTTTGGTCTGATCAACGCGATTGACCGCTGGGTGATCGAAAACACCTTCAACTGGATGAATTACCATGCCCGCTTTGATGAGCACTTTGGTCTTATTTCGATCAATCTATCCGGTTACTCAATTGGCGATCACACACTCCTCAAGCAGATTACACAGCAACTGAGTGAGGCCCAATTTCCAGCCAGTGCTATCTGTTTTGAGATCACGGAAACGGCGGCCATTACCAACATTGATCGCGCCTCGGAGTTTATTACATCGCTTCGTGCGCTGGGCTGTCGGTTTGCCCTGGATGATTTTGGCAGCGGTCTCTCTTCCTTCGCCTACCTGAAACAATTGCCGGTGGACTATCTGAAAATCGATGGCTCATTTGTACGGGATATGATCAGTGACCCGCAG
>JAPHUG010000341.1 GCA_026197195.1 Sedimenticola sp. | reverse complement strand
GAAGTGATGCTGGATGGCCGGGAGCGGGCGCCACTGGCTGCGCACAGGGATCTGTATCTGGATCCGCAGGGCGAGGTCATTCCCGGTCTTTCGGTCAACGGTCCGCTCTCTGCCGGTATTCCCGGGCAGCCGGCAGCCTTGGCCCATCTTGCCAGGCAGTATGGACGGTTGACCCTGGCTCAGACCCTGGCGCCGGCCATACAGATTGCCCGGACCGGATTTCCGGTGGATGCGCACTATCAACGTATGGCCCGCTGGCGCTTGGAGCAGTTAAAGCGCTGGCCCGATGCGCAGCGACAGTTCCTGGTGGCGGGTGAAGTCCCTGAGTTGGGGTATCTGATCAAACAGCCAGAACTGGCCGCTACCTTGAGCGAAATGGCCGCCCATGGCCATGATGGTTTTTATCGGGGAGACGTCGCCGAGCGCCTGGTTCAGGGCGTCACCCAGGCAGGAGGAATCTGGTCGCTGGAAGATCTGGATAGCTATCAGGTGTTGGAACGAAAGCCGATCAGGGGTGAGTATCGGGGGATGAAGATTACCAGCGCGGCACCACCTTCGTCGGGCGGTATTGTGCTGGTCAGCATGCTGAATCAGTTGGCGCAATTTGAGTTTGAAACCCTGACGCCTGTTCAGCAGAAACACCTGGTGATAGAAGTGATGCGCCGTGCCTACCGGGATCGGGCTGAATACCTGGGCGATCCGGATTTTGTATCCATACCGGTCAAGCGGCTGATTGAACCGGATTATGCGGCTGGCCTGACACGCAGTATACAGTGGGATGCGGCGACACCCAGTCGCCTGCAGCCGACAACTGAGTTGAGTGAGGGGCAGGACACCACCCACTACTCGATTATTGATTCGGAAGGCAATCGGGTCTCTGCGACCCTGAGCATCAATTATCCCTTTGGTTCGTGTTTTGTCGTACCGGGAACCGGCATACTTCTTAATGATGAAATGGACGACTTTTCGGCCCGCCCCGGTACACCCAATGTGTATGGTCTGGTGGGTGGGGTAGCCAATGCCATTGAACCGGGCAAACGGATGCTGTCCAGCATGACCCCTACCTTTGTTGAAACGGATACGGGTGTAGCCGTACTGGGTACGCCGGGTGGTAGCCGAATAATCAGCATGTTACTACAAGCTGTTTTGGCTTTGTCTGAGGGGAAGGGACCTCAGGAGTGGGTCAGTCGGCCGCGCTATCATCATCAATACCTACCTGATCTGGTTCAGTATGAACAGGATGCACTGAGCGAGAAAGAGCAGCAGCAGTTGAGTGCGTTAGGGCATAAACTCAAGCCCCTGGAACATCGCTATGGCAATATGCAGGCCTTGATCTGGGAGCGAGAAAACGGCCGTGTGTCGGGAGCCAGTGACCCCAGAGGGATCGGGAAAACCTGGGTTCAATGACATCGTCTTGACAATTTTTATCGGCTCCCTATGCTTGTGGCCCCATCAGATGCATTTTCCAACCTCAATTGAAAAGGTACCGCTTTGAGAATACTGCTTACTGTTTGTTTGCTGGGCTTGCTTACATCAACCTTGGCAGTTGCCGGAAAATACCGTCAACCGGCCTATCTCACCAATTTATACTTTGCCAACAAACTGCAGCAAGAGGGTGGCTTTGTACAGCCGGATAAAGTCTTCAATAAACTCAAGGCGGGTGATAAAGACGTTGGTGCCTATGTGGTATTGAACCTGGTTGTGGACAAAGGTGAGCATCAGGTGGAAGTGGATATTCTGGATAAGCAGGGCACCTTGTTTGACAAGCTGAAATTCGAGCCGGTATTAGCCAGTCAAGATGATTGGACCTACACGGCGACCGGTCAATTCGGTGGTGAATTGCCTGAAGGGGGAATCTTTTTCAAGATTTATGATAGCCATGAGGGTGGCGCAAAAGAGGTTATCGGTACGTTTCGACTGATGACTGCTCAGTGGTAGTAATAGTGAGGAGATAAGATATGCAATTCAGCCCTTGTAAAGGCGGTGACTTCTGTAGTCAGGAAGGAACCCACTGCTCAGGTTGTGGCCGCAGCCATGAAGAGATTGCCAAGACCCGGGAACTGGTGATTGCGGTGACGCAGTTTGCTATGCAGATGGGTTATGAGAATGTTGAGGCGTTCACCACGTTTGTTGGCGAGAAGGCGGCAAAGAATGTCAGGAAGCAACAGCAGATGAGTCAGCTGGGTGGTATCGGTATTCCGATTGGCAAGTGATCGGTTCTGTCTCGTATCGTGCGGTTGGATTTGAAGGGGGCTTCGGCTCCCTTTTTGTTTTTTGTATCGCTACGTGATGTTTAATTCTAACGGGGGGCGGCCCCCTTCGTAATATTCATTTCACACGGCCTTCGGCCTTTGCGAGGTACTTTTGTGACCAAAAGTACCCAAAAGTCTCTCCCCGCCAGCCTGCCCTTCGGGT
>JAPHUG010000402.1 GCA_026197195.1 Sedimenticola sp. | reverse complement strand
TTACGCTCCCTCCACGCTCGGTGTGCAAATGTCAAGTTTGAGTATAATAAAGTATTCAAAAAAAGCTAGTAAATAACGGATATTTTGAGTTTTTTTGCTGTTTTTTTATCTTATTTTGTGTTGTGTATGGTTTTTCTCTTGATATGAGGATAGGAAACACCTGTTTATTATTTTGTTGTTGGTTGGTTAGTGATGAATGATTGGAAGCGGTGTTCCGTTATAACAGCATGCAGTGGTATGTCCCAGGCACGACTGGGTAATTCCTCTATGTACTGGCATTCATGCGCATAGCCAATGAGCTTGGGTTTTATCCAGTGCGTTCTGCTGTGTTGATAGCCGAGTGTCCGATCATAATAACCACCACCCATCCCCACGCGTGTCCCTGCATTATTGAATGCAACCAATGGCATAATGATCAGATCCAGTCCCCATGTCACGATGGGCTTTCGTTTTTTAATGTTGGGTTCCAGAATGCCAAAACGGTTTGGGCGTAAAGAGTCATTCAGGCGGTATTCAGAAAACCAGAGCGCGTTGACATTGTTAGGTCTTAGAACGGGTAAGTAGACGCGTTTTTTTAGTCGGCGCAGTTTGTTTATTAGTGGGAGTGGATCAAGTTCGCCATCAGCCGCCAGATAAAGAGCCACTTTTTTAGCGCGTAGAAGATTGAGGTTGCGAATGAAGTGTCGACATGCAGCGAGGCTGTTTTTTCGTTGCTGCTGTCTGGAGAGCGCTTTTCTCTGCTTGCGGATCTGTTGTCTTAATTGTTTCAGATTCTGCATGAGGGGGCTTTTCGAATGGTAATAAGGTATCCCCCACCTGTGCCGTAGCAAATCATCGTTCTTGAACCAATAGGTTCAAGTGGGGACAACAGGGAAGATTAAGGCTTTCCGCTGGTAGCGGACATGCACAATGTCGTTCCCATTAAGTCCCCGGGGTAATGAATAGGCTCAAGAAAATACCCGATTCGCTTACAAACACCGCAGGGGATACCTGTAAGAATAGGCTAACCCTAAAAAGTTTAAAGATCCAGCTGATTTTCCTTACTAAGCGCAGCGTCGATCTTTTGTTGCATTGCATGCAAGCGATGGCTGATGTTGGCGCCTACGGCGTCCTTTTGTGACTTGTTATCCAATAGCTCATGGGCCAGATTAAGGGCAGTCATTACCGCGATTCTATCGGTCCCCAGTACCTTACCGCTTGAGCGGATCTCCCGCATCTTTTTGTCAACAAAACGAGCAGTCGCAATCAGGCTATCCTCTTCACCCTGGTTACAAGCCACTCGATACTCTTTATCCAGTATAAGCACGGTTACGGGAACGCTGTTATCACTCACTGTTGTATGCTCGGAATCGGGTTATGAAAAAGGGACATTGGCATGCATGGGTGTTGTTTGTGATCTTGCTGGTTATCCGGTCTCAATGGAACGGAGTCGGGAAATCATCGCCTCTACCCGGCTGCGCGCAAGTTCGGTTTTCTCGATTAGCTCGGCGCGTTCTGACATCAACTCATGCTGTTTGCCTCGGAGGTTTCTGTTCTCCTCCTTGAGGCGGTCAATGGTACGGATCAACTCATCCACTTGATTCTCAAGTTTATTGAGGTCCAGTCCGGAAGTAGAATTGGGGTCGTTAGAGTTCATAAGCAACAATATAGAGTGCGCTTAGGCGCGGGTCAACGTTATCCAGTGGCATGGTACTATATTATGCCAATAGGGTAAGACATTAGTCGATTATTGAAATCAAACTGTGCCGAGCTTCCGAAAAACACATTAATAGAGTAGAGAGCGATTATTCATGACCGAAAGCAGCCTTAATTACGAACGTGTTGAGCGACAACTTGCCTCTGCCGATGTGGAAAGTTCGGGCGCTGAAGTTCATGGCATCCTGTGTGGTTTGATTTGTGCCGGAAGGGAAGATGCGGAAGCGCGCTGGTTCGCCGAGCTGTTTGATGAGGAGAGCGCAGGTGACTTGCTGGTTCGAGAGTGCGCGCAATCACTCAAAGTGTTGCATGACGAAACCTTAGCGGCCGTTAAAGGCCCCGGGTTAGGGTTTACCCCGTTTTTTCCTGATGAAGATACGCCGCTTAAGGTGCGAGCTCTGGCGGTGGCGGATTGGACTCAGGGTTTTCTCTATGGTGTCGGGGTTGCTGGGGTGCCTGCAGGGTACACCTTTTCGACAGAGACGCAGGATGCACTGAATGCCTTGACTGAGATTACCCGCATGGACCTGGATAGTTTACAGGGAACGGAAGAGGATGAAGAGTCACTGATGGAGATTGCCGAGTTTATCTGGGTGGCCGCCATGTTAGTGCATTCTGAAAGGGTTGCAGATGATTCGGAGCGCTCATGACAATTGCTGAGTTTAAACGCCGTCGCAAGCAGTTGATGCGGATGATGGGCCCAGGCAGTATCGCAATACTCCCTTCTGCGCCGGTCGCTATACGCAATAGAGATGCGGACTATCCCTATCGTCCCGATAGTGATTTTTACTACCTGACCGGCTTTCCTGAGCCTGAAGCCGTAGCGGTACTCATACCGGGCCGAAAACAGGCCGAATACGTCCTGTTTTGTCGAGAGCGTGATCCTGAGAAAGAGACCTGGAATGGTTTGCGGGCCGGACAAGAGGGGGCTTGTGAAACCTATGGGGCTGAAGATTCATTTCCCATTGGCGACCTGAATGACATTTTGCCACGTATGATCGAGCAGAGTGAGCGGGTGTTTTATGCCATGGGTTGTAATCATGAGCTGGACAAGCAGATGTCAGAGTGGATCAGCACCATTCGTAACAAGGGTAGGGCCGGTGTGCCAGGGCCGGTCGAATTTGTTGCACTGGATCACTATCTGCATGACATGCGGTTATATAAGAGCCGTTCAGAAATCAAGGCGATGCGCACGGCAGCAAAAATATCGGCCAAGGCCCATAAACGGGCCATGCAATATTGTCGCCCTGGCTTGATGGAGTGGCAGGTTGAGGCGGAGCTGGTACATGAGTGCGCAAAACAGGGTGGCCGTTACCAGGCCTATACGCCGATTGTGGGGGGCGGTGCAAACGGCTGTATTTTGCACTATGTGGAAAACAGCGCCGAGCTGCAGGCAGGCGATCTGCTGCTGATCGATGCCGGCTGTGAGTATGACTACTATGCCTCTGATATCACCCGTACCTTTCCCGTCAATGGCCGGTTCTCACCTGAGCAGCGTGCGCTTTATGAGTTGGTATTGAAATCTCAGGCTGCCGCGATTGAAAAGGTGCGTCCAGGTAATCATTGGAATGACCCGCATGATGCGGTGGTAAAGGTGATAACCAAGGGGTTGGTAGAGCTTGGTATCCTGAAAGGCCGTGTGGCTACCTTGATAAAGAATGAGGCCTACAAAGCCTTTTACATGCACCGCGCCGGTCATTGGCTTGGGATGGATGTGCATGATGTAGGTGACTACAAAATAGATGGTAAATGGCGACTGTTGGAACCTGGAATGGTCCTGACGGTTGAGCCGGGTATCTATATCCCCTCAGGAGCCAAAGGGGTGGCCAAGAAGTGGTGGAATATCGGTATCAGGATTGAAGATGATCTGCTGGTGACCAAGGACGGCTATGATGTGCTTTCCAAGGATGTGCCAAAAACGGTTGAAGAGATTGAGGCGCTCATGTCGGCCTGATTGGCTTACGGGTGTGGGCTGGGCTAGAGTGCCAGGCCCTCATCTGAAAACAGCACCAGATCCTGTATGTCCAGTTTCAGGGTGACGCGCTCACCCACATTGTGTTGCTGGTGGCTGGGTGCCAGGCAGTGGAACTGGTCGCCGGTATCAAGTTGCAGGGTATAAAGATAGTCAGCACCCTGGAAGAGTCGTTCGGTTATGGTAGCGTCGATCCCCTCTTGTTTGGTGGTGAGGTGCAGGTCATCCGGACGAAGCAGCAGTTTCAGTTTAAGGCCCGCCTCGGTTCCTGACGGCAGTTTTCCACTGAGCCTGCCGAGCGGCGTGTCGATGCTGTTGTTGTCGGCGACCGTGATATCCAACAGGGTGCCCCGTCCAATAAAATCGGCGACAAACGTGGTTGCCGGGTGGTGATAGAGGTTATAGCTGCTGTCCCACTGATGTAATTCCCCTTGATGCATCACGCCAATCCGATCGGCCATGGCAAACGCCTCGGTCTGGTCGTGCGTCACCAGGATGGCGGTGATGCCATCCTGTTTAAGCAGCGTTCTTACCTCAGTGGCCAGCTGGCCGCGCAGCTCCGGATCCAGGGCTGAGAACGGTTCATCGAGCAACAGGACTTCCGGGCGGGGTGCCATAGCCCGGGCCAAGGCAACCCGTTGCTGTTGCCCGCCTGAAAGCTGGTGAGGATGCTGGTGGGCAAGGTGCTCCAGGCCGACTAATTTCAGTAGTTCGGTAATGCGCTGTTTTTTCTTTTGGCCAGGTGCGCGACTAAGTCCAAAAGCGACATTATTGGCCACGTTAAGATGGGGAAACAGGGCAAAATCCTGAAACACCATACCCACGCGACGCTTTTCCGGGGCGACGAGTTGATGCGTACTGCTGACCGACTTTCCATGCAGGGAGATACTCCCTTCGGCCAGTGACTCAAAGCCGGCGATGGCTCTTAGTAGCGTGGTTTTACCGCAACCACTTGGGCCAAGCAGTGAGCCAATGTCTCCCTCAGGTAGTTGAAAACTGACCTGTTTGACCACCTCGGTTGAACCGAATGAGATGGAGGCATGATTCAGTTCAAGTCGGTGTGTCATGGTTATCTCGTGAATTACGAATAGAGCGGCTTAACAGTATGACTGGCAGAATACCTGCCAGAACAATGGTGAGTGCGGCACTGGCAGAATCCATCAGACGCTCATCAGAGGCCAGCTCGAAAGCCCTGACCGCCAGGGTGTTGAAGTTAAAAGGGCGCAGTACCAGGGTTGCCGGAAGCTCTTTCATGACATCAACAAAAACCAGTAACAGTGCGGTCAACAGGCTGCCCTTGAGCATCGGGAGGTGAATCCTGTGTAAGACCTTGCCGGGCGAGGCACCCAGGGTGCGTGCGCTTTCATCGATGGTCTGCTTGATTTTTCCAAGCCCTGCTTCAACCGTCTGGAGTGATACGGCGAGAAAACGTACCAGGTAGGCCGAAACCAGGGCCACCAGCGTGCCGCTGAGCAGTAGGCCGGTAGAGATACCGAACTGCGCCTGCATCCAGCCATCAAGGCTGTTGTCCAGCCAGGCAAAGGGCAGCATAACCCCGACTGCGATAACGGTGCCCGGTACGGCATACCCCATACCCGCTACGCGAACAGCGGAAACAGTGACCTTGTCCGGACTCAGTCGTTTTCCATAGCCCATGAGAAGGGCCAGCAGCAGGGCGAGGAGTGCAGTGCCTCCCGCCAGGGAGACGGTGTTGAGTGTGAGTTGAAGAAAATCGGCATTGATCATCTCATGTGTCTTGATGGCCCAGTAGGCGAGCTGGCCTGCGGGTAATAAAAAGCCCAGAAAGAGCGTGCCAGAGCAGATCAGGATAGCCCCCAACTTCTGGTGTCGCTGCAGCACAAAGCCCGGAAGTGACTGGTGGCGCTGTCCTGAGTGATGATAACGCATCTTTCTTCTGGACCAGCGTTCCAGTAATACCAGGGTAAAGACAAAGACCAGCAGGGCGGTAGAAAGCTGTGCCGCTGCCGCACTGTCATCCATGCCAAACCAGGTACGAAAAATGCCGGTCGTAAAGGTGGCAATACCAAAGTACTGCACCGTGCCATAGTCGGCCAGCGTTTCCATGAGTGCCAGGCTGAGTCCGGCAACAACCGCAGGCCTGGCCAGAGGCAGGGCCACCCTGAAAAATGTACGCCAGGGACCATTTCCCAGTGAACGACTCACCTCCAGAACACAGACAGATTGTTCCAGAAAGGCGGCCCTGGACAGTAGATAGACATAGGGGTAGAGGGTGAGCGAGAGCATCACGCCTGCACCCCAGAGTGAGCGGATATCCGGGAACCAGTATTCGCCGTACTCCAGGCCCAGAGCGTCACGGAGGGCGGTCTGAATTGGGCCGGCAACGTCAAACATTCCGGTGTAGGTATAGGCGATGATGTAGGCCGGCATGGCCATGGGCAGCAATAACGCCCATTCAAAAATACGTCGACCGGGAAAGCGGCACATGGTGGTGAGCCAGGCCGTAGAAACGCCGAGTAACAGGGTGCCGATGGCCACTTCCAGCATCAGGATAAGCGAGTTGCTGATGTAGTCACTGAGTACGGTATCGACCAGA
>JAPHUG010000216.1 GCA_026197195.1 Sedimenticola sp. | reverse complement strand
TGATGAGTTTTCCCTGCTTGACGTCAAACACACGGGTTTTATCGATAGCCCATTTGTGATGCCCGTTTCGGCAAAGGGTGTTGCCCTTGTGCCGTACACTCGCTTTGGGTCGCTTGAAGGGTAGGATGGTGGCCATATCAGTCAATATAAAAAGCCTGTTTGAGACTCGCTTTACCCGTGCGATTGCTCCCCTCAGGAGTGACCTCCAGCATGAAAGTCAGTGTTTCACCATCCACAATGGGGAAGTCTCCAATATAATAGATGGCCTGACCCTCACGTATCTCCTTTAGGGAAATGGCATGTCTTCTGCCAATCAGATTGATGGCGTAGGCCGTGACCTTGGCGCTCACTGCCTGCCCAGTGGTCCCTGCAACATCCCTTATGACGCTGACATTCAGTAGTCCCCGGTATTTACTGCGGGTAATCTGGTAATTACTGGCAATTGCGGGTGTCAGGATAGCCGTGGGTATGGCGTTATGGTGAATGGTGAAGCCATCAAATGACGTGCTGTTCTCTGCGCTGGCATTTGCTGTTAGCAGCAGGAGTAGCATGATTGTCATAAGACGGATGGTCTGGGCATACATAAGCGGACCTCTTATCGCTCGGTGCGTCATTCCTATCAGTGACACACTATACCCGAAGGATAGCCTACATGCAGATTGGCTGTAAATTTAGCTGGCGGTCTTCCGAGCGGCAACCAGCTTTGGTTTTGGGCGTTGGGTGTTATCCAGAGGGGCGCTGGCATTCAATGTGGTGTGGATGTTGCGCAGGATGGTCAACTGTTTGGCCACGGCGTTGTGCTGGGTTTCCAGTTCGTTGACGCGGGATTCCAATGTGTCACGGGAGCGACTGATTTTTTGCAGATCGAACAGTCTTCTCTCCATTAGTTCCTTGTGTTCACGAATCTGAAATGTCAGAGGTTCCAGGGCCGTACTGAGCCAGGTGTCCACTTCCTGCCGGGCCTGGAAGAAGATATCCCGGGCGCGACTTACCATGGCCACAAAGAAACGCTTAACCACGAAATGCTTTTCCGTCATGGCGGTAACGGGGCTTTTACGGAAGATCTCAGCCTCCTGATAGAGCATCTCCAGCTCTACCCGGTAGCGCATGATAGAGAACATCTTCGGTTGAACCGCCGAGAAGCCATGTTCGTTCTGGAAGCGACGATAGATGCTGCGGATCAGCTTTCTCGCCTGTTCACTCTGGTCGACCACGATCTGCATATTGCTGCGCATGTCATCAAACAGTGACCGCATGTTCGATTGCAGGCCCAGCGTGGTCCAGTTGTCAGCCATCTTGTTGTGAGCGGCATTGATAGAACGTTCCAGTTTTTTCAGATCCAGTGCCTCTCTGAGGGTGGTGGCCTGGTCTTTGAGGATCTTGCGACTGGCCTGGAAGCTGTTGACGTTGCGCATGTACTCCGCTTGTTCACTGCGGGTCTTGGCCATCATGTGCTCAATCATGTCCTGGCTTTTGCCACTTAGCTGACGTAACTCATCCAGTTGTGACTGGATACCGTTCAGCTTGGTCACCACGATGCTTCGGGTGCTCTCGACCATCTGGCTGATTTCAGCCGTGACTGTGTCCTTGATGATCTCCTGTCGGGAATCGAGAATGTCATTGGAGAGGTAGTGCTCCAGATCCATCAAGCGGCTCTGTTCCATTAGCTGGTTGTCTTGCTTGATCTTGGCCAGCAGGCCTTTGTGGGCAGAGACCGGGAAGATGGCATGCCGGCTGACCCCCAGTATCTGGGCGGTGTGATTGCACTGGCGATTGATGGCGTTATCAATACTCTCGTTATCCTGAAGTTCATCCCAGAGCGTATCAATCTTATTCAATACCACCATGAGTCCACGCTGGCGGCTACGGTGAAAGCCCTTGATATGGTTTTGCCACATCTCCAGATCACTGCGGGTGACGCCAGCGTCGGCGCCCAGCACAAACAGTACGGCTTGCGCAGAAGGTAACATCTTCAGGGTCAGCTCAGGTTCACTGCCCAAGGCATTGAGTCCGGGAGTATCGAGAATCGTCAGCCCCTGCTTCAGTAGTGGGTGAGGAAAGCTGATCATGGCATGTCGCCACTTTGGAATCTCGACAAAATCGGGTGGGCTGCTCTGATTCGGGTGTTGCTGTGGGTCATACATACCCAGCCGCACGGCCTCGGCCAGAGTGACCTTGCGGGTTTTGATCACCTCCTGCAGACAATCCTCCACCTGGTAAACCGAATCAAGATCCAGTGGGTAGGTGACCCAGAGGGCAGGCTTTTTCTTTAGTTCACGTATACCGGTGTCTTGAAGGCGGGTCTCAATCGGCAAGAGCCTGACATAGGCCTGATCGGCTTTCTGGTCATAAAACAGTTCGGTGGGACACATGGTGGTCCGGCCAGCGGTCGATGGCAGTAGGCGTCGGCCAAAATCTGAGAAGAAGATGGCGTTGATCAGTTCGGTCTTGCCGCGGGAGAACTCTGCGACAAAGGCGATGGTGAGCCGGTCGCTGTAGAGTGAGGCAAGGCATTCGCGAATACGTTTTTCACTCTCATCGGTGGCCAGGCGGTGTTTGCTCAACCAGCTAAAATAGAGCTTAACCGTGCGGATGATATCGGCCTTCCATTGCTCATAGGCCTTGAGCTGACTCTCCAGACGCGATTGTTCCACCGGGGTTTCCTTCTGTTGTTTTA
>JAPHUG010000379.1 GCA_026197195.1 Sedimenticola sp. | reverse complement strand
CTGGATCGATGGATTCAGGCTATTGAAAAACTACCGGTGATTGACAGAGAGCAGACTATCCTGAACCGCTCAGCCATCACGGCGGTGACCAGAGAAGCACTGGCAGCAGAAGCATCCGGGCAGATTAAATCGCTGTTGCGAGAACTGCACCCCTGGCGAAAAGGACCTTACAATCTGTGCGGCATTTCTATTGATACGGAGTGGCGTTCCGACTGGAAATGGGACCGGGTATCACCCCATATCAGCCCCCTCAAAGGCCGTACGGTACTCGATATTGGTTGTGGTAACGGCTACCACTGCTGGCGCATGGCCGGTGACGGGGCCAGCCTGGTGATTGGTGTCGATCCCACCCAGCTGTTTCTGGCCCAGTTTCTGGCGGTACAACACTTCATGGGGACCGAGCCACCGGTCTATCTGCTGCCGATGGGAATTGAGGATATACCCGCTGATCTAAGGGCCTTTGATACCGTCTTTTCGATGGGTGTCCTGTATCATCGACGCTCCCCTATCGATCATCTGTATGAACTCAAGTCCACTCTTCGACCCGGTGGTGAACTGGTACTGGAGACCCTGGTTATCGAGGGTGAAAAAGGTGCCGTGCTGGTGCCCGATGGCCGCTATGCGAAGATGCGTAACGTCTGGTTCATACCCACGGCTAAGACCTTGGCCGGCTGGCTGGAACGCTGCGGCTTCAGGAACGTCAAGATCGTTGATGAAACGGTCACTACAACAGAAGAGCAGCGGGCTACCGACTGGATGCATTTCGAATCACTGGTCGATTATCTTGACCCCAATGATCATACCCGCACCCTTGAAGGCCACCCGGCCCCGCTTCGGGCGACGTTGGTAGCCACAGCCAACTGAAGCTCAATATTCTGGTGACTCTCTTGCCGGCATAAGGCAGGAGAGTCACCAAAATTGTTGAACTACTGGGTGGCAGCCATCTTAAGCGCCTGCTCAATCGCATCCGGTGCATCTGATATCTTCATGAAAGTACTCATGGTCAAATCAGGGAAACTCTGAGCGATACGAAACTTGCCATGCAGCATGTAAACCTTATTGCCAGAAACCAGCAGATCATAGGGCAAATGCGCGGTATGACGCAGGTCTGATTGATCGATAATCTGCATCACCGGGGCATCTGACCCTTCACCCTGTTTGACCGCCACATTAAACAGCACTTCATCTTTACCGATTACATCCACCCGTGAAATCTTGCTGACGCCGCCCTTCTCTGCAGCCAACCCCGCCTCAACAGCGGTCAGTGCTGCTTCATGAGAGTCATACCCGGCCAACTCGACCTGATCATCAAAATAGGGCATGAACATCATGTAATGATACTCCCGTAGATTGTCTACGGTACGTCCCCCGCCTGAACCAAAGGTCATTTCATTACCCAGACTTTTTTGCAGCAACATCCCCATTTCACTGAAATTACCCGTCATACGGTAGACATTACCCATCCACTCCGGGTTGGTGTAACTGACCTGGAGCATGTCACCTTTCTGCGTCAACGCCACACGTAAGGCAGCACCATAACCACCCCACTGTGTGGCCGCCGCCTGCTTACGCAGTGACTCATGGGTGACCACCAAGACCGTTGCACCAGGATAGGGCGCATACTGGCCCGCCAGGGTAAAGCCTGCTTTTTCCAGCGCCTCGCTCACCATTACAAGCTTTTCAGCCAGAGGTGTTTGCGCTGTCTCTGCAAGAATATATGGACGAATACGATCACCCTGTTGGGCGACCAGTGAAAAAGTGGAAAACAGTAATGACAGCAGCAACACTGCCGATTGAACAGATCGCATAGATTCCTCCCAGGATGATTTATGGGTCTTTTTCAGACCTCTGTTTTGTCCGCACTCGCATGCGAGTGCAAAATCTAACAGATAGCCGGCGATAAGAACATTGCATCTTTTTATTTTGGTAATAAGTAATTAACCATCACAGGCCATACTGCCGGCGCATGAATGCAGGCCGTTCGGCTGAAATCAATTCCTTACTTGCATAGGGCCAAGTGCTCTCGATAGAATGGTGGGGATGGTTCCACACGGCATCAGCCGATGGGATTAAAACGGGAACACGGAAAGGCGAATAGCCTGAGCCGTGGCTGCCCCCGCAACTGTAGGCGGAGAGTTCATGTCATCTTGCCACTGGAGAGATCCGGGAAGGCGACATCAGAACCATGACCCGCGAGCCAGGAGACCTGCCATCATCCATTTACCTTTTTTATCGGGGCGGGGTGTCCCAAAGGAATTTATCGATGATAACAACCACCTATCCCGCGGTTCAGTCCGCCACACCACACTACTTACTTCTTGTATCTACGTTTTTGGGGTGCATGTCCAAGCGTCACTGACGGCTGTTCAACACCTTTATCAACTACCTGTGCAGGAAGAAATTATGCACTTCAGTGATCCTGCGGCGTTTGCCAAACGCCTCAACAGCTGCCTGACCCAGGCAGAGGTTTCTCAGCTTGAACTGGCCAACAGAACGGGGCTTAAACCCAGTCAGATCAACCATTTCTGCTGTGGAAGACGGCTGCCCAATCTAAGAAACTTCACTAAGATCTGCCAATCATTGCCGGCTGCCGACCCGCGCTTTCTAATGGGTCTGAAAAACAGCTGATATTGACCCTGTCTGGCCGGTTTTGCATTCACAACGGTTTTTGGCCATGCTTGGTAAACCATGATAAAACCCAACTTCTACAGTAACCCCGGTGTTGATCGACTGGATCGGTTTAGGGATGACCCCGATTGGTTGACTCACACCCTGCAGTCGGCACAGGCGCGTCTATTGCCCCTCTGGCGGGATCGGCATCTGGTGACTGAAGCACAACAACCGGTCTCGTTCCCAGCTGACCAGACGCCGCAGCTGCTTAAGCTTGCCCGTGAGTGTGTGCTGCTGGGCAGTGACCAGGAAGGTACCGTATGGCTGGCACTCGATATCTCGGATATCGAAGAACCTGAAACCCTGCTCGGATTACCCGCGCCTTACAGTTTCAGGGATCTTCGCACCCTGGGTCCGCTGATTGACCGTCAGACCAGTGCCCTCCTCGCCCATGCCCGCGCCATGATGATCTGGCATCGCCAGCACCGTTTTTGTGGCCTATGCGGCAGCCCCACAGAGACCGCCCGTTCCGGCCATTTGCGGATTTGTGAAAATGCAGATTGCGGGAGACAACACCACCCCAGAACCGACCCAGCCGTTATCATGCTAATTGAGAATGGCGACTACTGTCTGCTGGGGCGGCAACCATCATGGCCTCCCGGCATGCACTCAACCCTGGCAGGTTTTGTTGAACCCGGTGAAAGCCTGGAAGATGCAGTAGCCAGAGAAGTAGAAGAAGAGGCCGGTATCGAAGTCACAGACATTCGTTATCACTCATCACAACCCTGGCCTTTCCCCTCTTCCATCATGTTGGGTTTTTATGCCACGGCTGCTTCGACGGAGATCCATGTCGACGGCATTGAACTTGAGAGTGCCGGCTGGTTTCATCGCGACCAGTTGCTTAACTCTCCGGAAAACGAGCAGTTCCATCTCCCCAGGAGAGATTCCATCTCATGGCGTTTGATAGAGAACTGGATGAAGCAGGTTCATCGATAACCAAAGCCTGCTTAAGCACTCTCTTCCAGTCCGTTCTCAAGGTCATCGAGATTCACCCAGAGTGTCTCCATCGGTCGGGGCATCTCCACGCCATAACCTTGTGCAAAGTCCACACCAATCTCCCGCAGGCAATCGAGTATTCGGTCATCTTCGACAAATTCGGCAATAGTCTCCAGTCCCATGACCCGGCCGATATCATGAATTGCGGTGACCATCGTGCGATCAATGGGATCGGAGGCTATATCTT
>JAPHUG010000493.1 GCA_026197195.1 Sedimenticola sp. | reverse complement strand
GATTTGGCAGACCAGTCTTCTGGCAGATCACCCGCCATGCGACGTTTGAATTCAGCAGCCAGTTCCGGGTGCGCTTCCTGGTAGGCGGCAAATTTGCTGTTCCAGTTGTTCTCAGCGGCGGCACCTTTCTCTTTGGCATCCCAACCGGCATAGACATCCGCAGGCACTTCAAATGCAGCATGATCCCAGCCCAGTGCGGCCTTGGTCAGGTTAATCTCTTCATCACCCAGTGGAGCACCATGACAGGCGTGGCTGCCTGCCTTGTTGGGCGAACCAAAACCGATGGTGGTCTTGCAGCAGATCATGGTGGGCTTATCGGTCATTGCCTTGGCAAATTCCAGCGCCTTGTTGATCGCTTCAGGGTCATGGCCATCCACATCCGGAATGACATGCCAGCCGTAGGCTTCAAATCGTTTCGGGGTATCGTCTGAGAACCAGCCCTCAACGTGGCCATCAATCGAGATACCATTGTCATCCCAGAAGGCGATCAGCTTGCCGAGACCAAGTGTGCCCGCTAGGGAGCAGGCCTCGTGGGAGATACCTTCCATCAGACAGCCATCACCGAGGAATACATAGGTGTTGTGATCAACTACCGTATGCCCATCACGGTTAAACTCCGCCGCCAGAGCGCGCTCGGCGATCGCCATACCAACTGCGTTGGTGATACCCTGGCCGAGTGGGCCGGTGGTTGTTTCTACACCAGGGGCATAGCCATACTCCGGGTGCCCCGGGGTCTTGGAGTGAAGCTGACGGAACTGTTTCAGGTCATCAATACTCAGGTCATAGCCGGTCAGATGAAGCAGGGAGTAGATCAGCATGGAGCCATGACCGTTGGAGAGAACAAAGCGATCCCTGTCAGCCCAGTCTGGGTTCGCCGGATTGTGCTTCATGTAGTCATTCCAGAGCACCTCGGCAATGTCAGCCATACCCATGGGCGCACCCGGATGTCCGGAATTAGCCTTTTGGACGGCATCCATGCTGAGTGCACGAACGGCGTTAGCAAGATTTCTGCGTGAGGACATGTATCTCTCCTGTCTAAGGATGTTAAGTAATTCTGTCTATTGTCGCAGGCAATATCACAACTACCTGTTCGACCGAAATCGCCTGGGTTTTCCCTGCGCTTTCACACTATTCTTAGGACCCGTCTGATCCGTCTCCTGATCCAGGAGGGACTCAATTCAGTGCAACCCTACCGCACTTGCAGGAAGGGTGACGGGGCAATCATTCTTGCGCCAACGACCCTGCGGAGCAAGCCAGATCGACTTATGGGGGTAAAAAAACCCGCCAAAAAATAATTAAATGGCTGATTTATATCAGAAATTCAATCTTGCCTTAACCGCATATCACTTGGGCTCAGGCCTCATCTTTCCACTTAATCGAGCAGCCCATGCTGGGAATTTGCGCTAAGGGACCCTCGCCCGTCTCAGCCACTTGACGCATCGCCTCAAATAGATCCCGCTTCACATCACCCGGGGCTGTCTCTTTTCGACTGGCATCCAGCCTGCCGCGATATTGCAGTTTCAAATCCGCATTGTAACCAAAGAAGTCAGGCGTACAGACGGCGCCATAAGCTTTTGCTATGGCCTGGCTCTCATCCAGAAGATAAGGGAACGGAAACTGGTATTGCTCCGCTATCTGTCGCATATTTTCGAACGAGTCTTCCTCATAGAGTGAAGGGTCGTTCGACATAATAGCGACGCTATTCACGCCCAAAGAGTTCAATTCCAATGCATCGCGGACTATCCGCTCCCGCACCGACTTAACGTAGGGGCAGTGATTACAGATGAACATCACCAGCAGGCCTTTCTCACCCCGGCACTGCGCCAGGGACCACTGTTGACCGTCGACCCCGGGCAAGTTGAAATCGATGGCAGGCGTGTCAAATTCACAGACCGGTGTCTCCAGGGAAACCATACTGCCTACTCCTATTTCAATGGCGCAAAATCAACGGAACATAATCCTACCTTAAAAAAATGGCCATAATCATATAAAATTCTTATGGAAGCTATTACCGTGGATTAATTGACTTCAGACCGGGTTGGAGCTACCTTTGGCTCTGCGCCAATTTGAACTCAGATTGCGGGCGCTTAACAAATACGGCTAAAGCGAGGGATTCAGCAGTACGCTGTCAACCCGTCTTTAGCCTTGGCTGGACGGGTTTTTCATTTTCTGGAAGAAATAAATTATGAGTGATTATATTTTTACCTCTGAGTCGGTCTCCGAGGGTCATCCTGACAAGGTCGCTGATCAGATCTCTGACGCGGTACTGGACGCCATTCTGACTCAGGACCCCAATCCGGAAAATGCCCGCGTGGCCTGTGAAACCATGGTCAAAACCGGTGTGGTTATTGTGGGCGGTGAAATCTCCACCAATGCCTGGGTCGATCTGGATGACCTGGTACGTAAAGTCATCTGTGATATCGGTTATACAAGCTCTGATGTCGGGTTTGATGGTAGCACCTGCGCCGTCATGTCACTGATTGGCAAGCAATCCTCCGATATCGCCATGGGCGTGGACCGAACCGCCCCTGAGCTACAGGGTGCGGGCGATCAGGGCCTGATGTTTGGCTATGCCACCAATGAGACCGACGTATTGATGCCGGCCCCGATTACCTACGCTCATCGACTGGTAGAGCGCCAGGCCGAGATGCGTAAAAAGCGCGTCCTGCCCTGGCTTCGCCCGGATGCCAAGAGCCAGGTCACCCTGCGCTATCAAAACGGCGTCGTCACCGGTATTGATGCTGTTGTACTCTCCACTCAGCACGACCCCGACATCAAGCAGAGTGATCTGGTTGAGGCGGTCATGGAGAATATTCTGCAGCCGGTTCTACCTAAAGAGTGGTTGGACCAGTGTCCTCAGAACAAGATTCATATCAACCCTACCGGCTCATTCGTCATTGGCGGCCCTGTTGGTGACTGCGGCCTGACCGGTCGCAAGATCATTGTAGATACCTATGGTGGTGCAGCCCGCCACGGTGGTGGTGCCTTCTCTGGCAAAGATCCCTCAAAGGTGGATCGCTCCGCCGCCTATGCCGGACGCTATGTCGCCAAGAACATTGTCGCTGCCGGACTGGCTGACCGCTGCGAAATCCAGGTGTCTTATGCTATTGGTGTCGCCGAACCCACCTCCATATCTATAGAGACCTTTGGTACCGCCAAGGTGGATGAGGAGAAGATCGCGCAACTGGTGCGTGAGCATTTTGACCTGCGGCCCTACGGCATTCTGCAGATGCTGGACCTCATTAAACCGATTTATCAGAAAACCGCCGCCTATGGACACTTCGGCCGTGAAGAGCCAGAATTCACCTGGGAGCGGACAGATAAAGCCGCGGCACTAAGAGATGCTGCGGGCCTCTAACCCCTAACCCAAAGCCTGCTTAACCTCCCCGGAGACTACAGCAGACGAATACACCCCTCCTCCTGAGAAGCGCTGCAACAGGTTCACCTGCCAGGCTCAGGAGGGGGATTCGATCAACATGAACGGCGCTTGGTTTTTTCGGAGACTAAACCATGAATGCCGTTGTTGATAACAACTTTACCGATTACAAGATTGCCGACCTCTCCCTGGCTGAATGGGGCCACAAAGAGATCGCCATTGCCAACACCGAAATGCCCGGTCTGATGGCCCTGCAGGAGAAATACGGTGACAGCAAACCCCTCAAAGGGGCTCGCATTGCCGGCAGCCTGCACATGACCATCCAGACCGCCGTCCTGATTGAAACCCTGGTAAAACTGGGTGCCGAAGTACGCTGGGCCTCTTGCAACATCTTCTCCACCCAGGATCACGCCGCCGCCGCTATTGCCGCCCAAAACATCCCGGTCTTTGCCTTCAAGGGCGAGAGTCTGACGGATTACTGGGAGTACACCCATAAGATTATGGAGTGGCACGATGGCGGTACCCCAAATATGATCCTGGATGATGGCGGAGACGCCACCGGACTGTTGATCCTGGGCACCAAGGCCGAAAAAGATATCACTGTGCTGGATAACCCGGGCAGTGAGGAAGAGAAGGTGATGTACGCCGCCATTCGTGCCCGCCTGGCCGCTCAACCCGGCTGGTACTCAAACAACCTGAAGAACATCAAGGGTGTCACCGAAGAGACCACCACCGGTGTTCATCGTCTCTACCAGATGGCTGCCGCAGGTGATCTGCCGTTCCCCGCCATCAATGTGAATGACTCGGTGACAAAATCAAAGTTCGACAACCTCTATGGCTGCCGAGAATCACTGGTTGATGGCATCAAAAGGGCCACCGATGTGATGATCGCAGGCAAGATCGCCCTAGTACTGGGTTATGGCGATGTGGGTAAAGGGTGTGCCCAATCCCTGAAAGGTCTGGGTGCTACTGTATGGGTGAGTGAAATTGACCCGATCTGCGCACTGCAAGCCGCCATGGAAGGGTTCCGGGTGGTTGAAATGGATAGCGCCTGCGCCGAGGCGGACATCTTTGTCACCACCACCGGCAATTTCCATGTCATTCAACACGACCATATGGTTCGGATGAAGGACCAGTCCATCGTCTGTAATATTGGTCACTTTGATAATGAAATCGATGTCGCCAGCCTTGAGCAGTACGAGTGGGACAACATCAAACCCCAGGTAGACCACATCATATTCCCGGATG
>JAPHUG010000217.1 GCA_026197195.1 Sedimenticola sp. | reverse complement strand
GCTTGCTTGCTTGCACCAAGCATGCGCTCATCGAAACTGAGTAGTAAATCGCGGTAGTACTGGTACTGCCGGCGACGCGCCTCTAGCTCCGCCTCTAGCTCCGCCTCTAGCTCCGCCTCTAGCTTCGTAAAGGAATCCAGCACATTCACGATCTCACGCTGTATTTCTGTAGGAGGAACAGGAATACTAAATTTCGCCATACTCTCTCCTGAGACTCTCTTTACCTTCGTTCCTGTTATGTGGCGAATTTTCTGTTTTTGAAACTGTTCTGACTGAAAGAAATATGCGACATACTTTGGTTCAAGCTTATGGTTGTATATGTAAGCATCGCCGCTAATAGCGATGTCGTCTTTTCCCAACCAAGCGACGGCCTTGCACACATCCTCATCGTTCTCGCTCGTGGTAGCGATGACGATATCGCCGCTCTTTGCTTTTCGTAGTCGTTTTGCCAATTCCGGCGATACGAACGACTTCGTTTCTATTGCCCAGACGCCGTAATGTGTGTAGACCTGTCCGTAGTGAATTGCACCAACACCAGAGTCCGCAAGGTCTTTCTTTTGAAGACCATTGCCCCGGATAAATTTACCCACATCACCAAGTGTCTTGTGCTCAACTCCATCCGGGCAAAGCTCCGCAACCAATTTCTCAACCCTGCTCATGCCCTCTCCCCCTCCAGATCAGCCACAATTGCGTCGATCTGTGTCCTCAGCTCCGCTTGCCTTGAGACAATCCCGGCAATCTGAACGTTGAGCTGTTTGATGTCGATTTCTTCTCGTTCGTCCTTTTGCATCACATAGGAAGAGACGGATATGTTGTAGCCGTTCTCACCAATCTCCTCGTTCGACACCAGCTTCGAGAAGTGCTCGACCTCCTGACGTTCAGTAAAGGCATCGAGGATTTTTTGCTGGTGCTCCGGTAGAAGCTTGTTCTTGTTGCCGCTGCGCACGAATTCGTTCGTTGCGTCGATGAACAGAGTGGCGTTGTCGTGCTTGGATTTCTTCAACACGATGATGCAGGTGGCTATTGTGGTGCCGAAGAATAGATCGGGCGGCAGCTGGATAACTGTATCGACGTAGTTGTTGTCAATCAGGTACTGGCGAATCTTCTGTTCAGCCCCGCCGCGGTAGAGCACACCGGGAAATTCAACGATGGCCGCGGTGCCATTCACTGCCAACCAGGACAGGATGTGCATGGTAAAGGCGAGATCGGCCTTGCTCTTGGGAGCGAGCACGCCTGCCGGCGCATAGCGCGGATCATTGATGAGCAAGGGGTTGTCCTTGCCCTCCCATTTTATCGAATAGGGGGGATTGGAGACGATAGCCTCGAAGGGTTCGTCATCCCAGTGGACGGGATCAGTCAGCGTATCGCCATGGGCGATGTCGAATTTCTCGAAATTGACGTCGTGCAGGAACATATTAATCCGGCACAGGTTGTAAGTGGTCAGGTTGACCTCCTGACCGAAGAAGCCCTGGCGCACCTTGTCGTGACCCAGCACCTTGACGAACTTGAGCAGCAGTGAGCCGGAGCCACAGGCGGGGTCATACACTTTGTTGACCTCGCTTTTGCCTACCACGGTGATGCGGGCAAGCAGCTCGGAGACTTCCTGCGGGGTAAAAAACTCACCGCCAGATTTACCGGCGGTGGAGGCATACATCGTCATTAGAAATTCATAGGCGTCACCGAACAGGTCGATGGTGTTGTGCGAAAAGCTGCCGGAGCCGTTGGAGAGCGGCAGGTCTCCG
Organism: Sedimenticola sp.; assembly: GCA_026197195.1. Classification (GTDB taxonomy): domain Bacteria; phylum Pseudomonadota; class Gammaproteobacteria; order Chromatiales; family Chromatiaceae; genus Sedimenticola. The sequence goes on along the minus strand of JAPHUG010000217.1, from coordinate 1,211 downwards.
ATAGCCTCGAGAAGCTTCACCAGCTTTTCGTTGCGCTTGGCCACCGTGGGACCAAGCTTGCTGCTGTTCACATCGAGGTCGTCGAACAGGCCCTTGATATCATCCTCGCTGTCGGCGCCGATGGCGGAACCTTCAATATCCTTGAATACGCGGGCCAGGGTTTCGTTTAGGTTGGTATCCCCGCGCGCCTTGTCGCGCACGTTAGTGAACAGATCCGACGGCAGAATGTAGAAACCTTTTTCCTTCACAGTTTCCGCGCGGCCAAATTCAGCATCAGCATCACTCAAACGTGCATAGTCGAAATCGGGGTTGCCTGCCTTGCGCTCCTGCTCATTGAGATAGCCGGTCAGATTCTCGGAGATGAAACGGTAGAACAGCATGCCGAGCACGTAGCTCTTGAAGTCCCAGCCGTCCACGCTGCCACGCAGATCGTTGGCGATACGCCAGATGGTTTTGTGGAGCTCCGTGCGTTCGATTTCCTTCTTGTTATTCATTCAGCCTGATCCTGTCTGTTCGTCTCCGCAGCGCCACCAGCCTTAACCCACTCGTCGACTTCGTCTTTCTTGAACTTCCAAAGACGGCCCATGCGGTGGGCGGGCATACCATGCTTGTCGATCCACTTGTACACGGTGTCATTACTGACCCCGAGGTGTTTGCATATCTCGGTGATTGAAAGCCAGCGGTCTTCCATCTCAACCATTCCTCAGATTCCTCGTGAACGATGAGTAAAAACGTCTTAGGTCCGTGAACTACCGACACAGGAGCAACCAGTCTCCAGCATCTGAACCAAATCATTGAAAATTATGCGGATTAGCACCTTATGTCAACCGATTATTGCCGATTTCACCCGATTTCTATCTACAAGAGGCGATACTATGGGCACCGCAGCTTGCCAATGGAGTAACCCTACCCTCTATTCATCCACCCATCGCTGGATTGTCAAAATCGAATATGTGTAGTATATAGTACACATGACATTCGGAGAATACATCCGTGAACATCGCGAGGCCCTGAAGTCAGAGGATCGGCGGTTTTCGGTACGGCAGGTCGCTCAGCGAATCGGTGTGGAGCCCGCCTATCTCAGCAAGATAGAACGCGGAGATGTGGCGCCACCGTCGGAGGCAAAAATCCGGGCTTTGGCCGAGGAGCTTGGCGAAGACCCGGATGTGCTGCTGGCAATGGCCGGAAAGGTATCGACGGATTTGCAGGAG
>JAPHUG010000375.1 GCA_026197195.1 Sedimenticola sp. | reverse complement strand
GCATAACCACCTGACGCTCGACTGAAGCGAGGTGTTGCTCATCGCGGAACTCGGCACGGCCTTCACCATGTGCGACCGCAATTGGTAAGGTGGAACCGCTCATGCCCTGCAATAGAATAGAGGCACTTTCCTGAATCTGCACGCTGACAAAACGCGCCTCAAACTGTTCTGAACGATTGCGGACAAAGTGTGGCCAGTTGTCCGCACCCGGGATCAGCTCATGCAGATTGGAGAGCATCTGACAGCCGTTACAGACCCCCAGGGAGAAGCTGTCATCCCGTTCAAAGTAGGCCTGAAACTGCTCCCGCGCGCGGGGATTGAACAGGATCGATTTAGCCCAACCCTCACCAGCGCCCAGTACGTCACCGTAGGAGAAACCACCGCAGGCGACCAGTCCCTTGAAACGGTCCAGGGTCACGCGACCAGAAAGGATGTCGGACATATGCACATCGATACTGTCGAAACCGGCCTGATGGAAGGCGTTGGCCATCTCCAACTGACCATTGACCCCCTGCTCTCTGAGAATGGCTATCTCTGGCCGAACACCACTATTGATCATGGGTGCTGCCACATCGTCCAGCGGGTCAAAGGTAAGGCTAACCTGTAGACCGGGGTCAGCGGCATCAGCAACGCGATCAAACTCTTCCTGGGCGCACTCTGGATTATCACGCAGTTGCTGCATCGCATAGGTGGTCTCAGACCAGGCCTGCTGGAGCTCAATTCGAGTCAGATCCAACAGCGACTGACCGCCCCGACGGATATCAACCCGGTCTGAATCATTCAGCGTGCCAATCAGATGAGTATGGTGCCCCAGACCGGCATCATGGAACTGTTTAAGCACAGCATCCGTATCCGTGTGCCGCACCTGAATGACGGCCCCCAGCTCCTCGTTAAACAAGACGGCCAGATCATCCTCTGCCAGGCTGTCCAACTGAATGGTCACACCGGTATGGCCCGCAAAAGCCATCTCGCAAAGGGTGGTGAACAAGCCACCGTCGGAGCGGTCATGGTAAGCCAGTAACAGACCATCCAGATTCAGGTCCTGAATCACTGAGAAGAACTGCTTTAGTGCATTGGGATCATTCAGGTCAGCCCCCTGATGACCGACCTGGCGATAGACCTGTGCCAGTGCCGAGGCGCCCAGACGATTAGCCCCCTTGCCCAGGTCGATCAGAATCAGATCGGTGTCACCATGATCGGTTATCAATTGAGGGGTCAAGGTACGCCGTACATCAGCAACCGGGGCAAAGCCACTGATAATCAGAGACAGCGGAGCGGTCATGGCACGCTCCTCATTATCCTGGCGCCAGACACTTTTCATGGACATGGAGTCTTTGCCTACCGGGATCGCAATACCCAGTGCCGGACAGAGTTCCATACCCACTGTTTTAACAGTGGCGTAGAGGTTGGCATCTTCCCCAACATGGCCCGCCGCCGCCATCCAGTTGGCGGAGAGTTTGATGTCGCTGATATTATCTATCGCCGTGGCCGCCAGGTTGGTAATCGCCTCACCAATCGCCATACGACCAGAGGCCGGTGCGTCAATCAGAGCCAGTGGTGTGCGCTCACCAATGGCCATGGCCTCACCGGTATAACCGACATAGTCAGATAGGGTCACAGCGACATCCGCTACCGGTACCTGCCAGGGCCCCACCATCTGATCCCGCGCCACCTGCCCGGTAATCGAGCGATCGCCAATACTGATCAGGAAGGTCTTGTTTGCCACCGCTGGCAGACGCAGTACCCGTTGGGCGGCCTCACCTAGGGTCACCGAAGAAAAATCCAGTGCGGGCTTTTTGAACGTACGCCGCTTTACATCACGCAACATGCGCGGCGGCTTGCCGAACAACAGCGGCATTGAGATATCAATCGGGTTGTTTTCGAAGTGGGCATCACCGAGTAGCAGATGCTCTTCATCCGTCGCCTCACCCACGATGGCATAGGGACAGCGCTCACGCTCACAGATCTGTTTGAACGCATCCAGACGCTGGATATCCACCGCCATCACATAACGTTCCTGAGACTCATTACACCAGATCTCCATCGGAGACATGCCCGGCTCATCATTCGGCACGGTGCGCAGCTCAAAGCGTCCACCCCGTCCTGCATCATGCACCAGCTCTGGTAGAGCATTAGAGATACCACCCGCACCCACATCGTGAATAAACAGGATGGGATTCTCTTCACCCCTTCCCCAGCAGCGGTCAATCACCTCCTGACAGCGGCGCTCCATTTCGGGATTGGAGCGCTGTACCGAGGCAAAATCGAGATCTTCAGCCGAGGTTCCACTGGCCATCGAGGAGGCCGCGCCACCACCCAGACCGATCAGCATCGCGGGCCCACCCAGTACAATCAGGGGCGACCCCGCAGGGAAGTCATGCTTTTCAATATGCTCTTCACGGATGTTACCCAGCCCGCCAGCCAGCATTATCGGCTTGTGATAACCGCGCAGCTCATCACCCTCGGGCCCAGCCACGCGCTCTTCAAAGGTACGAAAATAACCACACAGATTGGGACGCCCGAACTCATTGTTGAACGAGGCACCACCGATAGGGCCTTCCAGCATGATGTCCAGTGCTGAGACGATCCGCTCCGGCTTACCAAAGTCCTGTTCCCAGGGCTGTTCCGCACCGGGAATACGCAAATTGGAAACGGAAAATCCGGTCAGGCCCGCTTTGGGTTTGGAACCTTTACCGGTTGCCCCCTCATCGCGAATCTCGCCGCCAGAACCGGTTGCTGCACCAGGATCAGGAGAGATGGCGGTTGGATGATTATGGGTCTCCACCTTCATCAGAATATGGATCGGTTCCGCACTGTAGTGATAGCGATGAGTATCGGCTTCAGTCAGCCAACGCTGCCCCTGATGACCGGTCATGACCGCCGCATTATCCTTATAGGCGGATAGCACATTATCCGGAGACTT
>JAPHUG010000194.1 GCA_026197195.1 Sedimenticola sp. | reverse complement strand
CGGCTTGTTATCGGCACCCATAATGATGTGCCGGTCTATGTACATGATGTAGCCCGTGTCATACAGGGGCCCGAAGATGCCCAGCATCTGGTGGCCTATTACACGGGGCCTGCTGGCGATCATGAACAACCCGCCAGTGGTATTCCTGCGGTCACTATTGCTGTGGCGAAGAAACCGGGTGTGAATGGCGTAACCGTTGCCAGCGCCATTCTTGAGCGGGTCGAGATGCTGAAAGGCGTTCGTATCCCGTCCAATGTTGAAGTGAGCATTACCCGCAACTACGGTGAGACCGCAGAAGATAAGGTGAATGAGCTGATCTTCAAGCTGTTTGTCGCCACCGGTTTTGTATTCTTGCTGGTCTTGTTTGCCTTCCGTGCGTTACGGCCGGCCATTGTGGTGGTGCTGGTTATCCCGGTTGTGTTGTTGATGACCATCTTCTCTGCCTGGGTAGGTGGTTACACCATCGACCGGGTAAGTCTGTTTGCCCTGATTTTCTCTATCGGTATCCTGGTGGATGACGCCATTGTGGTGGTAGAGAATATCTACCGTCGTTGGTTGGAGGAGGGCAAGACCGATATTGATACAGCGGTTGATGCTGTACGTGAAGTGGGTAATCCCACCATCCTGGCAACCTTTACCGTGATTGCGGCCCTGCTGCCGATGGGTTTTGTCAGTGGCATGATGGGGCCTTACATGGAGCCTATCCCGGCACTGGGTTCAGCCGCTATGCTGATCTCTCTGTTTGCCGCCTTTGTTTTTACGCCCTGGCTGGCGATATCCCGGTGGCTGCGGCCCAGTATGCGTTACCTGGAAGTTGCTGAAGAGCGGGAGAAGGTTGGTACCGAGCGGTTGGCACGCTTCTATGAAAAGATTTTGACCCCACTTATCGAGTCACCCTCAAAGCGGGTTATCTTCCGCGTGGTTCTCTGGGGGACATTCTTCTTTGCCTGTTCCATGTTCTATACCAAGTGGGTGGCCGTGAAAATGTTGCCACTGGATAACAAGCCGGAGTTCTCCGTAGTGCTGGATATGCCGGAAGGTACCGCACTGCCGGTGACAGCCAACCTGGCTCATCAGATTGCGGAAAGCCTGCGACAGATGCCGGAAGTGACAGCGCTGCAAGTCTATGCCGGTACCGCCCGCCCGTTTGATTTCAATGGCATGGTACGCCACTACTATCTGCGCCAGGATCCCTGGCAGGCCGAGGTACAGGTACAACTGCTGCACAAGAGCAAGCGGGACAGAAGCAGTCACGAGATCGCGGTAGAGGCTCGTGAAGTGGTTAAGGCGCTTGTGGCTGACAGCAATGCAAGGTTTGCCGTTGTTGAGATGCCGCCAGGCCCGCCGGTCCTGCAATCCGTCGTGGCGGAGGTACATGGTCCGACCCCCGAAATTCGCCGCCAACTGGCTGCCGATCTGACGCAGATTTTTGAGCAGGCGGAGAGTCTGGTCGATGTGGATAACTACATGCGTGGCAGCTATGAGTATTGGCTGTTTAAAGTTGATACGGAAAAGGCTGTCAGGCGGGGTATCTCGGTTGATGCGATCAATCGCAATCTCTCTATGGCACTGGGGGGGATGCGACTGGGCGACGTGAAACAGAAAGCCGGTCATGAACCAATCAACATTGTTATTCAGGTGCCACTGGCCGAGCGGTCACAAATTAATCGCCTGGGTGATCTGCCGATTATTTCTAAGAGTGGTGTTTCTCTGCCTCTGCGGGAGTTGGGCTCATTTGAGCGGATGCAGGAAGAGCCGATCATCTACCATAAGGATCTGCGTTCTGTTGAATATGTGGTGGCCGATGTGGGTGGTGAACTGGCTGCACCGGTTTACGGTATGTTCCAGGTCCAGGATATACTGGCAGCCGGCTATACCGCACCGGATGGTGTTGCGGTGGATGCCTTCTGGTTCAAACCGCCGGCCGATGATAACCAGTCCAGTATTGAGTGGACCGGTGAATGGACGGTAACGTTTGAAACTTTCCGTGACATGGGTGCCGCCTTCATGGTTGCCCTGGTGCTGATCTATATATTGGTGGTGTGGGAGTTTGGTAATTTCCGAATACCTGCATTAATCATGGCCCCCATCCCCCTAACCCTGCTTGGCATTATCCCCATGCACGCGATTATGGGAGCTGAATTTACCGCTACCTCCATGATCGGCTGGATTGCTCTGGCTGGTATTATTGTGCGGAACTCTATTTTGCTGGTGGATTTTTCCATCCATGAAATTCAGCGAGGCGTACCGGTTTCCGAAGCAGTGGTACGTGCCTGTACCACACGAACCCGTCCTATCATGATTACTGCTTTGGCACTGGTCTGTGGCTCCAGTGTGATCTTCACTGATCCGATTTTCCAGGGTATGGCGATCTCGCTGGCCTCCGGTGTCATGGTCTCGACCATTCTGACCCTGATTGTTATTCCGCTGGGGTGTATCAAGGCAAGTAAAGCCTTATGTGAAGTGGCGGCCGCCGGTTATGACGGTAGTAACGGCCCCATGATGGAGCCTGAGGCACCTGAGGTCGTCGAAAAACGCCCGCCTGTACAGCGTCAATCCATTGTGATGCTGCTGTGGGGTAAAGTTGCCAGTCTCCTGCTGTTCTTGTTCTACGCTGTGCGGGGTATCTTTTTACTGCTGGGACAGCTTTTACCCAAGCGTACCGCTCCGGCGGCTGCAGCACCTGTGGTGACAGGCGCTGAACCGGCGGCTTCTGCCCCACCAAGCCAGCCTGAACCGGATGATAATCTGGACAAAAGCGTGGCGACGCAACCTACTGTGAAGAGTTCGGCTTCAACGCCGGTTCAGCCAGAACCTGTGATATCCGAACAGCCCGTCAAAGCAGAGGCGGCGCCGGCGCCTGTTGAGCCCACTGCGGCTGAGCCGACGAAGTCAGCAGTTCAGGCAGACGAAAAGTCAGTAACGCCCAAGCGGACAAAAAAAGCGGTGGCCAAAAAGAAGGTGGCAACCAAGAAAAAAGTGGCTGTTAAAAAGAAGGTGACAACGGCCAAGAAAAAGGCGGTTAAACGGGTTGCAAAAGCGCCTGAGCCAGCCGTATCTG
>JAPHUG010000329.1 GCA_026197195.1 Sedimenticola sp. | reverse complement strand
GGATGTTTGGCAGATTATCGATCGTCATCGCTCGGAATTGCCGGACGATCAGGACGAGGGGACGCTGGTGTGGCGACTTGCACTGCACCGGATGGACGTTCGGGGTTACAGACCTGTGGATGCACCGGAGTCGGCCAGTGAGGAATCCACTGAAGATGTCGGTAATCGGGTCTATCTTGGCCCGGGCGAAATCGAGCCTGATGTGCAGCGCATAGTGGATGAAAACAGCGAATCCCAAGCTATCACAAACCGGCACCTGGGTCTTGTGAATCGGGCCAGAAATGCCTGGCAAGACCGATCTTCTCCAGAGTCCGCAGAATGGAAGGCATTGTTGGGCGAGGCACAGGCAATCGAGCGCGAACTTGGGGAACCAGAAGATTATTGTCGTGGTGGGCCAGGTATTCTTGCCGCCGTTTGTGTGCGTGACCACGTTGACGAGCTCAATGATGAAGAACTCAATTGGTGTGCACGGCGGATCGAACTTGAAGTTCACCGGAATGCCACGGATCCGGATGATACTACCCGCGTCGGGAGGGGCGGGATACTGTGGCCGGATCGAGCCTGCGCAAGTGTCGTCCCCTTGCTCGCCGTTCACGAACGTTGTGACGCGCAAGCATTGCTTGCACTCGCGCTTACACATCCCGTGGATGAGGTCGTTACTTACGCACATGCGGGTGTGGGAGCATTTCTAAAAGACCCGTACAAGGAGTTGGTGCTCCAGTGTGCGGCTGCTGCTGCCTATCGAGGGAGACTGATTGCAGCCGTGCGGGATGAGGAAGCCGCACTACCGTACTACGAGCAAACGCGAGGCAGAGATCTGATGGACCGCGTTGTTCCGGCGGTCCGGGAGGCGATCGAAGGCGCTGTGCTCGATATCCCGAACGAGCTTGCGTCATTGGATTTCGATGATTGGACGAGCGCTACTGCTATTCGCATGATCCTGGAGATGTTCGGGCATCACCCGGACTGGGAGGAGGCGCGCCAGTTCTTTTCACGGGTAACAGAGTGGCTTGCTATTGTCTGGGACCGGGATCGTCGGCATTCCCGTGATGAAGGGAGACGGAATTATGAGCTCGAACATGAAGCACTCCGTGCGGTCGCCAGATTCTTGCTCAAGCTCCCAATCGAAGAAGCCCAGCGGATATGCCAACCATTGATTGATGGCGTTGATGTGAATACACGAAAGGCTGCGGACTTTCTTCAGGATCTCATTGTCGCTGCAGATGGCGGTGCTGATGATTGTTTCTGGGATCTTTGGCAAGCTATTGCCGATAAGGCTGTAAATGCCCCATGGGTCGGTCGACTCGATAGCGAACGACCATATGAGGAGTCTTTTATCAATCGAGTCTTCTTAGGCACCTATTGGAAGGACGATGTAAAACATTGGGAGCGGCTCGAAGGACATGCTCATCGCCTTGACACGCTTGCAACGCGCCTCCCGGCTGTGACGACTTGTCTCGAAGCATACTCCAGGTTTCTCTACACGATTGGCCAGCAATCGCTTCCGGATGCTTTTAAAGTCGTCGCAGCATTGTTTGAGCAGGGCGATACTGTTCGCATGGCGTCCAGCTCAGAAATTGCCTTTCATCTTGAGTCGCTGCTCAGACGCTTTGTATATTCAGAGCCACATCGGTTGAAATCAGACACAACGCTTCGAGATGCGGTCCTTGTGATTCTTGATGCGCTGATATCGGCGGGTTCGTCGTCAGCGTATCGTATGAGAGACGACTTCGTTACACCCTTGGGGTAGGTTCCCACTAAGGCAATTCAACGAATGGCGTACTGCTTGCTGTAATTTCAATCGGTGAGATAGAAAACCCCACACCTCTCTGAATTGATTTTCCATATCTAGTCCTCCCCGAATCCTCCACCATGCGCGTCATGCGCAACACGGGGAGGACATCCATGCAAATTACCAAACTGGTGGTCTCAGGACTGTTGGCGGCCGTATTGCCGGTTCAGTTTGCCATTGCTGACGCAGATGGCGAACGGGCGGCACTCGCTCGGATTATCCACGAACTTCAGGCCATGGACCCGCTGATCACGGAAGCGGCCTCTCAAGCCAATCCTGATGCCCGCGTTCGTTTCCAGTATGAGTGGCTGCGCCAGGATCTTGATCGGATTCGACTCGGGATCCAGGAACACATCGATGCACCACGTTCTGAACCCCGGACTTTCCCGCCGCTGCGTGGCGATTACCGTCGGTGATATCGGGTCATGACGGCAGCACAGAACACGGCATTTCAGGCGGGCTCCGGTTTTACACCGGCCACGTTGCTGACCGGCATCGCATCGGTCGTGCTGGTGCTGGCCTTCGTCTGGGTTATTTGGGTCTCGCTGGGCACCTTCCGTGCCTGGCAGAACGGGCAGGTCG
>JAPHUG010000191.1 GCA_026197195.1 Sedimenticola sp. | reverse complement strand
TCGATGCGTTGACCTTTACGATCCAGTCGATTATCGATTCGGTCGCCTTTTCGGTCCAACCGGTTCTCGATCCGGTCACCCTTGCGGTCGAGCCGGTTGGCCAGTTTGTCGTTGCCGTTAGCGGCGGCCCGGTCGGCCCTATTATCCAGTCGGTCGTTGATGCGATCGCCCCGGTTATCCAGGCGTTCATTGATCCGGTCGCCCCTATTATCCAGACGATCCTCAATCCGATCCCCTCGTTTATCCAGTCGGTCTTCAATGCGGTCTCCCCTGTCATCTGCCAGCAGGGGCGAGGAGGTGAGTGTCAGCAAGGTGGTGCCGAGGATGAGCTTGGTAAGTTTATTCATAATGCTGTTTCCTGTGGTTTATGGGTGGTTCAACAGGTTTAACGCACAGGGGGCGGATTGGTTGACAAGGTGGTGAAACTTTTTTTCAGAACGTACTGCTTGCCAGTGCAGCGAGTGTTTCTCCAACGGGTTGCTCGAGTTTCAAGGTGAACAGCTCATCAGCACGGGTCTTGCCCTGGTTGACAGCCACGATAGGCTTATTTAAACGGGTGGCTTCACGGATAAACTGAAAGGCAGAAAACACCATCAGAGAGGTGCCGGCTACCAGCAGGGCATCGGCCTGGTGAAGGGCTGTGTAGACGGCTTCAATGCGAGCGCGCGGTACCTGTTCCCCGTAAAACACCACGTCCGGTTTCAGGATGCCACCACAGATTGGACAGTCCGGGACGATCATTCGGCTAAAGTCGGTCTCCAGGTCGGCATCACCATCGGGAGCGAGTGCGGCAGTCAGGTCATCTATGCCTGGGTTGAGCGAGGCGAGTCTTTCCTGCATCCAGCGGCGGGACTCTTTCTCGCCACAGCTTTGGCAAACCAGATTCTCCAGGTTGCCATGTAAATCGATCACCTGCTGACTACCGGCCTTCTGATGCAGGCCATCCACATTCTGCGTTACAAGATGGGTGATTCGACCTTGTGCTTCCAGGCTGGCCAATGCGTGATGCGCGCTGTTTGGCATGGCCTGGTTGAATGGCACCCAGCCAAGATAGCTGCGGGTCCAGTAGCGCTGGCGGACGTGGTTGCTGCGCATGAATTCCTGGTAAAGAATGGGCTTGGTGCGTTTCCAGGCACCGGCTTGATCCCGGTAATCGGGAATACCTGAATCCGTGCTGCAGCCAGCACCGGTAATGACCAGTAGATGGGGGTGTTCTGTTAAAAATTGTTGCAGCGCTACAATCACGGTGGCTATTGACTCCTGCTCTCTGCGATAGTGTAGCGGAAATGACCAGGATGCGGGTGTGTACCAGCACTCTAAATGACTAAGGAACTGATGTTATGACCAAAGCGGTTATTCTGATTATTATCGTGCTGATTGTTGCAGTGGGTATCTACACCGAGATGAAGCGGGGTAATAACCTCTCCAATACGGCCAAAGCCCTCGGTCTGGAGTTTCAGTCTGGACTTCAGCCGCTACCGGAAGAGTGGGCAGCACTGGGATTTGATCTGCTGCTACAGGGGAAGCCGGAGGTGGCTAATCGAATGTCGGGTCTGCAGTTGGGTAGGGCAGTTGAGGTCTTCGATTACACTTTCGATGGAACGGCAGCAGGGGAAGGGTTTAAAGCGCATCCGGTAGCCGATGATCAGGTCAATATCGAACGGAGGAGTCAGACCGTTATCTACCTTCGTGCCGGTGTGACACTGCCTGATTTTGATATCAGCCCTGCCAATTCACACATGCGGAGTGTCGCGCAGCGAGTTGGTTTTTCACCACTCAAGCTGCAGGAGAGTCGAACCTTCAGTCAGGTGTTCAATCTACTGGTGCATGATCAGGAACGCTGCAGGCGGTTGTTTAATGATTCAGTTCAGGCCTTTTTTCTGCAACATCCAGAGCTGGTGGTTGAAGCGCGGGGGCGGGATGTGCTGATCTACCGCTTCGGGCAACGACTCAAAGCGAAGCAGATAGGGGGCTTTCTGGCGCTCTCAGATTCGTTGGTTGAGTTACTGGAGTCAGCGCTGGTGGATACACAGGCTCATTGAGTCAGTTCGCTGTTCAGGGTCTGGCTGAGTGAGTCCAGTATTACCTGAAGCTGCTTAAGCCTCACCTTTATCAGTTGATGCTCCGCATCAGTAACCGGTTGATAACCGCGCCCATAAGACCAGCCGTAGCCCCAGCGAAAGGGAGTCGGCCAGTAGGGGGAACCACCGACCCTGACCCCCGCCAGCATCAGGTCAGCTATCTGCTCTTCACCTGCCCCGGCGACACAGGCCTGCAGTGCCTGGTCGGCCTGAACTCTCTGCTCATAGGTGCCGCCCTGCCAGTAGGCCAGGTCATGGCTGATGCAGCAGTTCGCCCAGAGTGATTGCTGCTGCAGGGTGCCGTTGGGAAAGGCGCTACAACCATCGCTGGTGAAGGGTTTCAACTCATCGGCCAGCAGTGGCGTGGTACAAAAAAAACAGGCGAACAGCGTCAATAGAGCAATCAGCTGTGATTGTCGTCTTGCCAAAATCGAATCCTTATGGCGTTGAGCCTCACGCTCTATCTGTTGCTAATCCAGATAACAGGCCGAGCTCAGTTACATTTTATTACAAACAGACATAATCGGGAAAACTGCACGGCTTACACTTCTGCCCTTCATTACTAAGGGGAAGTTAGCATGGCAAGTCGAATTAATACACATGTGGTTAAGCTGTTTCCAAGAAAAATCATCACGCCAGTTGCTGGGGTGTTGGCGTTGATTATTGGCTTATCTGGAGGCATGTTGTTTTTTCATTTAGGTGATGGTCTGGTTAAAGGGGTACATGAGTGGCTAGGCATGCTTTTTGTTGCCGTGATGGTGATTCATCTGCTCACTAACTGGACAGCCTTCACAAAACATTTCAATCAGGGGGCTGCCCGACTAAGCGTGCTCTCGATCATTATGGCGGCAGGCATTTTTCTGGGTAACAGCGCTCTGAGTCAGCAAGCAGGGCCTGACAGGCTGTTTAGCGCGCTTGAAGAGGCACCAGTGACAACACTGGCACTGTTGTTTGCGGTTGATGAAGCACGACTGATGCAGGCGCTCAATGGCCAAGGTATTGCCATCGCTGAACAGAACCAGACGCTTCTTGAAAGTGCTCAGCATAGCGGTCTTGGGCGGCGTGAGACGCTGCAGAAACTACTGGCGAGTGTGGAAGTTGTACAGCAAAAGAGGTGAGAGGGTGTGCCAACTACTTGAAGGTAGGTGCTGATGGGGAAAGACGATTGATAGGTTTATGGTGTTAACTAATAGGGGCGTTTCTGGGTAGAATGCGTATTATTTTTAGTGATACCAATGTCTCATCGTTTGGAGTGACCGCTATCAATGCGCGCGTTTAGCTATTTTGTACTGCTCATGCTGGGCGCGCTCTTCATTAGCGCCTTGATCAACTACCC
>JAPHUG010000139.1 GCA_026197195.1 Sedimenticola sp. | reverse complement strand
AGTAGGTCACATCATCATGCTCTTCGTCAGCTATGGCATTATCCACTTTCAACTCCAGTGAAGCTCAATGTTTCAAGTAGCCTCCTCTCTGCAACTACGTCCATGGCGATCTGCTGGCCATTATTAGGAGAATATTTTTAGTGTAGACGGTTATTGTTTATGATGACGGCCGGGAGAGATGTATCTTTAATTCTGATCAACGAGGAAGGAGTGCTGAGTGGAGTGCTTTAAAAAAACCAATGGTCTACGCCTGCACTATCTTGACCAGCAGGGGGCAGGGCCGACTCTGTTGTTAATGCCGGGACTGACGGCTAACGCACACTCCTTTGATGGTCTGGTTGCCAAGGGGCTGACACAGTCAGTGCGGTTATTGGCTGTCGATCTGCGTGGGCGTGGGTTGAGTGACAAGCCGGCTTCTGGCTATACCCTGGCCGATCACGCGTTGGATATTCTCGGTCTGCTGGATCACCTTGGATTGTCACAGGTTATATTGGGCGGGCACTCTTATGGTGGCCTTCTTAGTATGTATATAGCCCATCGCTATCCGGAGCGGGTGGAAAAACTGGTGGTGATTGACGCTGCTGCAGAGATGCACCCGGATACCCGCAAGCTGATACAGCCGGCTATTGATCGACTGGGAAAGCGTGTGCCCTCCTGGGAGACCTATCTGGCCGCGGTGAAGATCATGCCGTTTTTCTACAAATGGTGGGATCCTGCCATTGAGAGTTACTTCCGGGCTGATGTGGAGACGCAGGCAGACGGTTCGGTGATCGCCCGTTCCCGTCCAGAGGCGATTGTCGAGGCGGTAGAGCATGTGCTGGCTGAAGATTGGCAGAGTAAGCTTGCGACGATTCGGCAACCGGCCCTGCTACTCAATGCCACCGGGGCTTATGGCTTGCCCGGTGCTCCCCCCCTGCTACCCGCAAAGCAGGCAAAAGCGACAGCCTCCGCCCTACCTCTGGGGCAGTATGCAGAGGTGCCGGGCAATCATATCACCATGCTTTATGGTGAGGGTGCCAAGCAGATTGTTAAAGAAATAGTCAAGTTCGTCGCCGATTAGACGCTACAGATCTCAACCGGTATTGAATTAAACTCCGAGAGCCTATGCTTGAGTGCCCAGTTGTACCGGTCTGCAGGTCCTGGGTAGGGGTAAGACTATTCTTTTTTACTGATTGCTTTTTGTTTAAACCGGCCCTCTGACTTAGTTCGTCATGAGGGGGATAGAGGATAATAATGAAGATTAATATAAAAGCAGTGGCCTTTTTCTGGCTGGCTATTCTGGTTTGTCTGCCATTGACCGTTACCAATGCACTGGCGGCTGATATGGCTGCACTGGTCAACACGGCGGGAATGCAGCGCATGCTCACCCAGCGTATTACCAAAGATTATCTGTTTCTGGGTAATGAGATCCGGGCAGGTAAGGCACGCAGGCAGATGAAGGGCAGTATGGCTCTGCTGGTGAGTAACCATGATGTACTCAAGAAGTCGGTGACTGATACCAAAGTTATTGCCTTGCTGGGTGAATTGGACCCCATGTTGGAAAAGATGGAGAAGATCACCAAGGCGCCCTATGTAAAGTTCAGTGGTGTGACAATGCTGGAACTAAGCGAGGCGATGTTGGAGCTCTATCAGGCCATAGTGGTTGAGCTGGAGAGTAAACAATCTCAGAAGACCGTTGAGGCGGTGAATACGGCTGGCCGGCAGCGGATGCTTTCACAGCGCATAGCCATGTTCTATGCCGCGCATCAGGCGGGCTTCAAGAGCGAATCTACTGTTAGCGGCATGAAACAGGCCGTTGATGAGTTTGAAAGTGCACACCAATCCCTTGAGGCCAACAGCATCAATTCAGATCAGATTGTCCGTGAACTGCAGGGGGTGGAGAATGTCTGGAAAACGGTGCGACAGTACTTTACGGAAAATCCCGAGAAAAGCTATCCGGTAACGATTTTCGTCACAACCGATGACATCATGAAACGCATGAACAAGATTACCCTGCTCTATGTCAAGGCCCACTGGGCCAAGAGTAAACCGGCGCAGTAACATGTAGCCGCAAGTATGCGTTAGCGCAACGCCTGTCTTGTCCCTGTTGGGCGGCAGGCGTTTTTTATGCCTGGCTATATAGGAGGCGGCGAGCTGTTTATACTGTTTGGGTGTTATATGGGTACATGAGTGGTGTGAGGCTGGAGGTGTTGATATGAAACTGGCGATCTATGGATCGGGTGGTGTGGGTGGCTATTTTGGCGGTCGATTGGCTCAGGTTGGCCAGGATGTCACTTTTATCGCCAGGGGTGAGCACCTGCGTGCCATGCAGGAAAGAGGGCTTTACGTTCAAAGTATCAACGGGGATTTCCATATAGCGGCGCCCAGGGTGACGGCGAACCCCGCTGAGGTTGGGCCGGTGGATATGGTGCTGGTTGCAGTCAAGAGCTGGCAGGTGACCGAGGCCGCCGAAGCCATGCAGCCCATGATGGGGCCGGATACAGCGGTGGTTTCGCTGCTTAACGGTGTTGAGGCGGTGGACCAGCTGGGTGCCGTTCTGGGGCAGGAGCGGGTCTTGGGGGGTGTCACCAAGATTTTCAGCTTTATTGACCAGCCAGGTCAGATAAAGCATATCGGTCATGAGCCGACTCTGGTGTTAGGTGAGCAGTCGGGAGGCCATAGTGAGCGGCTAGAACGGCTGGTTGATGTCCTTAAAGAGGCTGGGATCCAGGTTGAGTTGCCACCATCTATTCTGGTGGAACTATGGAAGAAATTCCTTTTTACCACGGGATGGGGTGGTTTGGGTGCCATCAGCCGGTCACCCATCGGTGTGTTGCGTGAAGAGCCGGCAACCCGGGCCATCATAGCCGCCTGTATGCAGGAGACGGCAGCAGTTGCAGAGGTGGCAGGTATCGCTTTGCCGGACGATATTATTGATCTTACCTGGTCATTCATAGAGGGGCTGGAACCTACCGGAACCAGCTCACTGCAGCGGGATATTGCTGCCGGCCGGCCATCAGAGATCGATGCCTGGAATGGTGCTGTGGTGCGTATTGGAAGGCGGCTGGGTGTCGCAACCCCGACCCATGACCTGATTGTGGGTTCACTGGTGCCCCTGGAGCGACGCGCACGGGGGGAGATCCGCTTTGATTGATTGTGAATGAGTGGCCTTTTTCAGAATCTTCCTATAGCCAAACCTAGTCTGAGGGTTGAAAATATACCTATACTGAACCTAACCGAGTCAAGAGTCAGGAAGATGGGTTTTTCCGAATTTCGCCGCCTGTTTCAAAGAAACCGTCCGAGTCAATCCAAGGACCGAAGGGTCAATCGTCGTGTTGTTCCGATGGCCGGTACCACGGTACTGATTGTGGATGATTCCCGAACCATACGTCGGGTGATGGGCAATATGCTGCGGCAGTCTGGCTATCAGACGCTTGAGGCGGAAGATGGTGTTCAGGGTATTGAACTGGCCCGTGCACACAAACCCAACCTGATCTTCATGGATGTAATGATGCCTGGCATGGATGGCTTTCAGGCTACGCGGAAGCTGCAGACCAATGTCGATACACAGGATATTCCTGTGATTATCATCAGCGGTAACAAGCAGGCGACAATTCAGTCCTGGGTGGAGAAGATAGGTGCCAGGGACTTTATGGCCAAGCCATTCGAGCGCGGAGAGTTCTTTCAGCGCCTCGAGAGCGCTATCTATTAGTACGTTATCCGCTGTTTTCCGCTCTGGCTGTCATCTCAGTCAAGTGAGACACTAGGCCTCTTTCTGGCTATCTAAAAAAACACCATGGGACCACTTCAGGGTATCAAGATACTGGACCTCAGCCGTATATTGGCAGGTCCTTGGGCCACTCAGTTACTGGCAGATTATGGTGCGGATGTCTGGAAAATCGAGCGCCCTGGTGTAGGGGATGACACCCGGCACTGGGGGCCGCCGTTCTTAAAAGACCGCGAGGGAAGGGAGACCACAGAATCGGCCTATTATCTTTCCGCTAATCGCGGGAAACGCTCTGTGGCCATTGATATCACCACTGAGGCGGGGCAGGTTGCAATACGTAAACTCGCTGCGGAAGCGGATATCCTGGTAGAGAATTACAAGGTGGGTGGCCTGGCCAAGTATGGGCTCGATTACGATTCTCTGTCCAAGCTTTACCCCCGTTTAATCTACTGTTCCATCACCGGTTTTGGACAGACAGGGCCGGATGCCTCGCTGGCCGGATATGATGCGATGGTGCAGGCCCGGGGTGGTCTCATGAGTATCACGGGTGAGCGTGATGGGCTGCCTGGTGGGGGACCCCAGAAGGTGGGTGTGGCCGTTGCGGATCTGATGGCCGGCATGTATGCGGTCAGTGCCATTCTGGCCGCACTGTACCACCGAGACAAGAGTGGGCAGGGGCAGCAGATCGACATTGGTCTGCTGGATACCCAGGTGGCTTGGCTGGCGAATCAGAACATGAACTATCTGGTAGGTGGGGTACCACCGACGCGCCAGGGAACGGCTCATCCAAATATCGTACCCTATCAGGCCTTACCGACCCGGGATGGTTTTATCATGCTGGCGGTGGGTAATGATCGACAGTTTGTCGCCTGCTGCGAGGTGTTGGGCAGGTCGGATCTGGCTATTGACCCCCGTTTTCTGACCAACCGACAACGGGTTCAACATCGGGATCAATTAATCCCGCTTCTGGAATCCTGTTTTAAAACCAAAACAACGGCGGAATGGTCTGGGTTGTTGGACAAGGTTAAGGTGCCTTGTGGTCCTATCAATACCCTGGCCGAGGTGTTTGAGGATGAACAGTTAAAAGCCCGGGGGATGCGACTGGATCTGCCACACCCGATGGCCGGTACGGTGCCGCAGGTGGCAAACCCGGTCAAGTTCTCTGCCACACCGGTTGAGTATCCCCTGGCTCCCCCGTTGCTGGGGGCGGATACCGATTCTGTATTGAGGGACTTGGGGGAAGACTAGCGGCTAATGGAGGGCGCGGGTTGTGGTTGCCGGGGCGGGCGAAAGGGCAGGGTTGTGTTGTT
>JAPHUG010000170.1 GCA_026197195.1 Sedimenticola sp. | reverse complement strand
TCTGGTGATCAATGCAGGCAGCTCATCCGTCAAATACCAGTTGTTTGATATGGGAAACGAGTCCGTTCTCGCTTCAGGTGAAGTTGAACGTATAGGCACAGAAAACAGCGGGCACAGGTATGGCTGGTTAATGCCTTCTGGCGAGTGGCAATCTCGCCACACTACGCAAGCCATTACTGATCATCACCAGGCACTCGAACAGGTTATGACACAACTGACTGGGTGTGGGATTCTCAGAGATATGGATTCACTGACAGCGATAGGGCATCGCGTCGTGCATGGCGGAGAGACTTTCACCTCACCTGTTGTCATTGATGAGGATGTGATTGCGGCTATTCGTGAAATGATTCCTCTAGCCCCGCTGCATAATCCTGCAAATCTTGAAGGCATTCAGGTCACTCGACAACTCTGCCAAACTGTGCCACAGGTGGCCGTCTTTGATACCGCTTTTCATCAGACCATGCCGGCCCAAGCGTATCACTATGCCCTACCAAGTGAGTATTATCAGCAACACAAGGTTAGACGTTACGGTTTTCATGGTACGTCACATCACTACGTAGCCAAACAGGCCGCGGCCTTTTTAGGAAAAGATTTAGACAAGCTGAATCTGATTACTCTACACCTGGGTAACGGCTGCAGTGCTACAGCCATTCAAGCGGGTCACTCTATTGATACCAGCATGGGCATGACGCCCCTTGAGGGCCTTGTGATGGGTACTCGCTGCGGAGATATTGATCCTGCCCTGCACTTCTATCTGATGCGCGAGATGAACCTATCGGCCGAGCAACTGGAACAGACCCTCAATAAGTCATCAGGTCTTAAAGGTCTCTGTGGAAGCAGCGATATGCGTGAGGTAAAAGCCGCCGCAGAGAGTGGCCACACAGCCGCACTGCTAGCGCGCCAACTCTTTGCCTATCGAATAAAGAAATATATAGGCAGTTACCTGGCTGTACTGGGCCATGTGGATGCCATTATCTTTACCGGCGGCATTGGTGAGCACGATACCCCCTTACGAGAGCAGATCTGCGAGGGGCTCTCTGGCTTAGGCATTCAGATTGATTCCTGTCCAAATAGCAGCGAAGGCACCATCCAACCGCTACATACAGCCCAATCAAAGATTAAGATACTGGTTATCCCCACAAATGAAGAGCTGGAGATTGCCCGCTCTGCTTTGGCACTCATAGACAGTGAAGCGTCGTAAGCAAGTGAGTAAAAACTAAACCATCAGGATCAGTCACAAGGGCAGAATCTTTTCCACCCGAAAACAGCTCATACTTTATTTAACTGATACCGGCTTAATAGAGTTCGGTGATGGTTGTTTTCACAAGCCCGTCATCTTTATTGCCCCACATTTGGACCTGCTCACTTCGAGTACTGCCATCAGGCATGTTCGTATAAGTAAGCCCCGTGAGATCTTCGTGATTGACCGTCATTTCCACAAACTGGCCGCCATCCTCAAAGCTCAGCACCGCCACTCGCCGAACATCCTTCAGTTTGCATTTGGGACAGGGCACTAAGCTGATGACCTCTTTGAATGGGATCTTGTGCCTATTCAAAATCTCACGTACCACTTTCATCGAAGCATTTCTTTTTAAACCTAACTGCTTCCAATCACGCGCAGGCTCAAAGACTTCAAGCTTGATCAATAACCTGGCGTTTGAAGTATGAGCAACAAGCCTATCTTCACCAAGGGTGAAACGGGTACAGGATGTCGACATCTCCTCGCGGTCGCTGGTGCATTTCAACCGTTGCCGCAGCTCTTCTGAAGTGGTTTCACCCAACTTCCATTTAAACGGTAGTGTCAGCCATTCAGCATGAAGTGGGTGAGCAACAAACAAGGTCACCATAAGAATCAGAATTCTCATGTACATCCTCAATAAAGATGAAATTGACCTTGGATAATACCAAAGAACTCAAGCTAGACCACTCAGAAATTTGCCCAGGCCGTTAGATCGCTCAGACCATCATTGAAGCGATCACCTGTGCCTGCAAGTTTGGCAAGCTGTTATACTGGAATCCTCACCTGGCCACTGCAAAATCTGTCGAACATGACCACACAAAACCAAGAAATAATGGATGCCATGGAACAGGCCGCTATATCCGGCCTCTGTCGGGACGGTCAACTGGAGATTGGCCAGCAAATAGCCCGCACCCTCTACCCGGAGCTAAGCGAAGCGGCCCTGCTGGCGATTGCTGAGGGGGTGTATAAAAGAGCGCAAGAACAGGATCATCATTCCTAGGGAATAGTAACCCTCATCATGTTCGGCCCTCAATAATCCTTACACCCCCAACCATAAGTAATACTTACCACATTAGTAATTTTGATAGATTAGAGTTATCTAATGTTTTGTGATATATTCCCAGTATGTACCGTAAGAACTCGCAATATCCTGATCCACCAACTGAAGAATCACTACCTATCGCTTAGATAAGCAGGTCAGCCGATCCACGGTCTGCTCGCCCTATTCTTCAGCCGCCTGAAGCACCACCAACGTTGCCAAAGCAAACCGGG
>JAPHUG010000361.1 GCA_026197195.1 Sedimenticola sp. | reverse complement strand
CACTTCATAGATCAGTACAAACACACTGGTTAGTACCAGCAAGATCATAAAGATATCGAAATAGGGCCTGATACGGGCTTGCGGGTTTTCCAGGAGGTCAAAAACAAAACGCTTTACACGCTTGTAGCGCGGAGAGTCTTCCAGAC
Organism: Sedimenticola sp.; assembly: GCA_026197195.1. Classification (GTDB taxonomy): domain Bacteria; phylum Pseudomonadota; class Gammaproteobacteria; order Chromatiales; family Chromatiaceae; genus Sedimenticola. The sequence goes on along the minus strand of JAPHUG010000361.1, from coordinate 2,000 downwards.
GATAGCAGTGTCTTATAACAGCTCTGGATAGCGACATATTCTGGTACGAAACACCTTAAAAGTACCTAGAGCTTAACTGATTTACGGCAGGATACGAAATACCCTGATGAGTGGGCCGTTAATCACCACCCATTTCCATACGCTCAACCTCAGCCAGCGTGACGACCCGGCCATCGACCGTTGTAAAGGTCCGCCCTTCAATATCACCCTTATAGGCCTGGTAACTGGCTGATTGACCACTACGCGTATCAATCACCTGTACCGACACCACCTGATAAGCATCTTGCCATTGATGATACAGGTAGAGTCCGGCCCCGATAAACATCAACAACACAGCCCCAGCCGCCAACAGTCGCGGCATTCGTTTTATCTTGCTCGACTGGCTACTCTGAGAATTAATTACACGAACAGCTGCAGTAGGAGCGTGATTTAGGTTACGCTGGTTACGCATCCTCAAGGTGAGAAGCGCGCCGGCTATGACGAGTGCGGTTAGCAGTAATTTCAGGAACATGGGCCGGTACCTTATCATGAGGTCTCTATTGGCGCTATTATTGAAGACAGGAAACAATAAACAGACGGGCTATGAATAAATTGAAGTGGTTTACAATCGTGTTCTTGCTACTCCTTGCTGGCTGCTCAGAGCCTGACAAGCCAACCATTGCGCTCAATCTCGCGGTTGAACGAGGTGATATCAACCAGATCGAGCGCCACGTCCAGGCAGGCAGTGATATCAATCGCCCCAACAACCGGGGCGAAACCCCACTCCATCTCGCCGCTACCCAGGGGAGTTATGTCATCGCTAAACTGCTGGTTAAAAGTGGCGCTGACATCGATACCCTCGACAATACGGGCAACAGCGCACTGAATAGATCCGTGCTGAACGGACATACCCAGATAACAGGTTACCTGATCAAGCAGGGCGCGAAGCACGAGCCCACACAACTCCTGCATCTGGCTGTAGAGGCTGGCGTTAAAGACAGGGATATCATCCCATTGCTGATTGAGCTAGGGGCAGAGATCAATCAACAGAATGCTGCTGGGGAGACACCCCTGACGGCCGCCATCACCGCAAAAAACCGGGTGCTGGTCAAGCTACTGGTATCAAGCGGAGCCGATGTAAACCTGGCCAATGCAGCCGGGGAGAGACCACTGGCTATTGCCGAACAGCAAGGTGATCAGGATATTCAGCGACTATTGCAACGAAATGGAGCTGAATAGCCACAACAAAAAACATCGCAACGGGTGACGAATACCGTTACATCTGTTAAGTTTCCGCCTCTGCCTCTCCTAGCGGACAGGCCAACCATTTATGATCTGGCCAGATAGGCCAAGAAACACAGGATTAGCAAACATGGCCTCGACCGTTGATGAACTCACCATTAACTATTCTGAAGATGGTATAGACGTAGTAAAAGAGCTGGACAAGGTAGTGCTGTCCAAAGGGGCCTGGTCTACCGTCATGTTCCGTTATCAGGAGTGGAACCGCAGCAAAGAGGAATACAGTGCAGACAAGTACAGTATTCGTCGTTATCAGAAACGCAACGGTGAATACCTGCCTAAGTCCAAATTCAATATCTCCAGCAAGGCGCAGGCCGAGTCGATTATCGAAGCCCTGAAGAAATGGACTGCAGAGTAAGCTGAAACACCATGAACAGCCCCTATTCCATCAGGAAGGGGCTGATCACTCATCAAATCGCCTTTATTTGCGCCGGCCAATCAGCCAGATCAGATAAAATCTGCTTTTTCTCTGGCGAGAGCAGAGGATCAACCATCAAGCGGGCCAGCTCCTGCTGAAAAGCCTTCAGGGTCATGCTTCCCCCGCCCTCTGTTGTGGTCAACCGATCCATACGATACTCCTGCCACCGTTCCTGCTCTGAAGCACTAAGCGTTTCAGGCCAGTTGCGTGCACGGTAACGAAACAGCATCTCAGGTAGACGAGGATCATCGAATGCCAGCGCCATTTCGGCCAGTGCTTCTGGCGTAGCGGTTAGAATACGATT
>JAPHUG010000324.1 GCA_026197195.1 Sedimenticola sp. | reverse complement strand
GGCCTGGGCCCAGGGGCAGTATTGCCCTGTTGCGTGCAGGGCGGGCCCATGCGCTGCTGTCAGGGAACCATTTTGTGACGCCTGATGATATCAAGGCGGTAGCTCCTGCTGTTTTAAGGCATCGAATGAAGCTGACTACGGACCTGGAGATAGAGGGTTACCACCCTGATGATGTTCTGGCCGATATTCTGATAAACGTCGAAGCCCCCCGGATATGACCCCTGCCCGGCCACTGCTTGGGGTAGCCCTGTTACTCGGCTTGCTGGCGCTACTGGCTCCGTTCTGGCCGGGGCTGGCAGCCGTCTGGGTGGCCGTTAGCTGTCTGGCTGCCGGGGTGGTGCTGGTGGATGCCTTGCTGGTCCGCCAGCCGCCCCCTGTTTCGCTTGCCCGCTCACTGCGCCACAGTATTCCTGTTGAGGTCTGGTCGAAGGTGGTACTGACCCTGACGCACAAGGGGCGTCATTCGCTCAGGTTACAACTGCATGATCATCACCCTGCCAGGTTTGCTGTAGAGGCCATGCCCCGTGACTTGGTGTTGCCGCCGGATCGCACCGCTCAAGTCACTTATAGGGTTAAGCCCTCGCAACGGGGGGATGGGACGTTTACTGGGGTGGATGTTGTCATTCAGTCGCCCCTGGGTCTGTGGAAGAAAAAGCATCATTATCGGCTGAAAGATCAGGTCAAGGTGTTTCCTAACTTTCAGGCCATTGGCCGCTATGCCCTGCTGGCAACAGATCATCGATTGAGCCAGATGGGGGTGAAGCGGCGTCAGCGCCGTGGCGAGGGGAATGATTTTCACCAGCTGCGTGACTACCGGGCCGGTGATTCACTGCGACAGATTGACTGGAAGGCGACCTCCCGCTATCGAAAAATGATCTCCAAAGAGTATCAGGACGAGCGGGATCAGCAGGTACTGTTCTTGCTCGACTGTGGCCGCCGCATGCGCCATCAGGAAGCGGGTCGTATTCATCTGGATCAGGCGCTCAATGCCATGCTGCTGCTGGCCCATGTGGCATCGCAGCAAGGTGATGCTGTGGGTATGCTCTCGTTTGGTGGGCCGCAAAGGTGGTTACCCCCGCATAAAGGGGCAGGCGCAGTAAAGGCCCTTCTTTCTCGCGTTTATGATCTGACGGCGACACAGGAGGCGGCCGATTTCCTGGTGGCTGCCAAGCAGGTGATGTCGCTTCAGCAACGACGGGCCCTGGTGGTAATACTGACCAATACTCGGGATGAGGATCACGGGGATTTAGTCGCGGCAGTTCAACAGCTTAAAAGGCGCCATCTGGTGGTGGTCGCCAATCTACGGGAGTCCTTGCTGGGTGATGTATTGGCGCAACCCGTGGTTCATCTGGATGACGCCTTACAATTTCATACTGTTAATGATTATCTTGAACGGCGTCAAAAAAGTCTCGATCACCTCAAGCATCAGGGTGCCATCACGCTTGATCTGGAGGCCCCTCAACTACCCGTCGCACTGGTTAATGGCTATCTGATGGTAAAGGCCTCTGGCGCGCTTTAGCAGACGGCGGCAATTTCACTACAGTTTACAGTGCATCTGACGCTATATCTTACTACTACCAGTAACTGGCAATTACTACTATTAAGCCAGAGAGAGAAATCAGGGGGTGTGAATGGCTTTTTTTGGCAATGGTGAACAGAAAAAACGGCTGATGGAGTTAGAGCAGGAAAATGCGCGCCTGAAAGATGAGGTTGCGCAGCTGAAAAGTGAAAGGGAAGCACAGCGTGATGAGCTTCAGCGGCTTCAAGGTTCTCAGGGTCAGGAGTCTCAACTAGACGGCCTGATGCGCTATGAGAATGAGAATGTAAAGGCGGGTCTGGTCGATATACAGGGTAACCTGGCTGAATCGGTCACCGCGGCCAAGCATTCGCTCAGTGGATTTGGTGAGTTGAATAGCGAGTTCAGTACGCTTTCAAGCAGTATTGGCCAAATCATGACGGATCTGGATGGGCTCTCTGAGGTGTCAGGGCGATCAGGTGAGTCGGTGGAGGGCATGTCTTCACGGGCGGGGGAGATCAGCTCTATTCTGGCCTTGATCAAGGGCATTGCGGAACAGACCAATCTTCTGGCCTTGAATGCCGCAATCGAAGCGGCCAGGGCCGGTGAACAAGGAAGAGGTTTTGCGGTTGTAGCGGATGAAGTGCGCGGTCTTGCGGACAAAACCCAGTCAGCCATTACCGAAATCAATGACGTTATTCAGGCGATGCAGGACAATGTGAAATCTGTTTCAGCTGCATCGACCCAAGTGATCGACAAGGTTGGAAAAGTGTCGGCCGCCGTAACCGGTTTCCAGAACAACCTGACTGAGATGGGTGAAGGGGTGAAGTCCTACTTCACCGATGTAACGGTGATGACCGATAGTGTATTCATGAGTCTGGCGAAGCTGGATCACGTCCTTTGGAAGGTGAATACCTACCTCTCTGTGAATATGAACGAACCGGCATTTGATTTTGTTGATCACCACAACTGTCGATTGGGTAAATGGTATTACGAAGGTGAGGGTAAGGATTATTTCTCACACTCAAATCATTATCATGGTATAGAACAACCACACTCTGTAGTGCACCAGGGCACCAAGGGCGTGTTTGAATTACTTGGTACAGAAAAGCGTAACTACCCGGCCTTGATGCAGGCATTCACTGTCATGGAAGAGAACAGCAAAAAGGTGTTTGAGATGCTGGATAAGGTAGAAGAAGACGCTAATCGAATGGGTTGATGATCCCTATCGCTCAATCAAAAAAACCGGCTAGATAGAGATAGCCGGTTTTTTTATGGTGCGCTGAAAAAGTTAATAGATAGGCAGTGGTGGCCCCTCCAGTGAATGGAGTTGCTGTTCCAGTTGGAGCAGATGCTCCTGCCAATACTGGTGGCTGTTAAACCAGGGAAAGGCGTTTGGGAAGGCAGGGTCGGTCCAGCGCCTGGCCAGCCAGGCGGCATAGTGAATCATACGCAGTGAGCGTAGGGGTTCAATCAGGGCGATCTCCTGGGTGTCCAGCGAACGAAAGGTCTCATAGCCCTCCCGAATATAACTGAGCTGTAGTGCCATCTCCTGGCGATCACCCGAGAGCAGCATCCATAAGTCCTGTATGGCAGGACCTGTCTGACAGTCATCCATGTCCACAAAGTGGGGGCCTCGGTCAGTCCAGAGAATATTGCCCGGGTGGCAGTCGCCGTGAAGACGGATTTTCTTGTACTGGGTGGAGGTGAAGAGCTCATCAATCGTTTTTTGCAGTGATTCTGTAATTCGTTGATAGCCCGATTCCAGTTCCAGCGGTATGAACTGGTGGCTGAGCAGGTACTCGGCAGAGTCACGCCCCATTCTCTCAGGATCGATAGCAGCTCGAGAAAGGAAGGGTTTGACGGAACCTAACTGATGGATGCGGGCAATAAACCGGCCTATCCACTCCAGATTGTCCGGATTATCCAACTCAGGCCAGCGACCACCACGCCTGGGGAACAGGGCAAACCGGTAGTCTTGGTAGGTATGCAGGGTCTCTCCCTTTGAATCGACCAGCGGGGCAATCACCGGTAGCTCATTCTCTGCCAGGGCGAGGCTGAACTGGTGTTCTTCCAGGATCGACGCGCTTGCCCATCGCTCTGGACGATAAAATTTGGCGACAAGTGGCTCGGCCTCTTCCATGCCTATCTGGTAGACCCGGTTCTCATAGCTGTTGAGCGCCAGCATACCGCCGCTTGGTTGGTAACCCACGGATTCGATGGCTTGGAGAATGGTTTCCGGTGTCAGGCTGGCATAGGGTGTGTCTGGCTCAGACATCGAAACCGGCCTGACGAAGTGCCTTTTGTAATTGCCGGGGTTCAAACCCCTGAACGGCTTGATCGCCAATCACGATGAGTGGAACACCGCGGCCGCCGGCACGCATGAAATCGAGCTGTGCCCGTTTGTTGCGTTCTACATCCTGCTCTGAAAAAGGGATGTGATTTTGCTGTAGATAGCTCTTGGCCCGTCTGCAGTAGCTGCAGTTGCGGGAGCTGTAGAGGGTGATTCGTGTCTGTCTCTTTTTCATGTGGCAACCACGTCACGCCCTACCAGGGCTGAATAGCTATAGGGGTGAGCTATTCACAGCGTGGATTCCGGCAACCCGAAATCCGCGCTGATCGTGAGCTCAGCGTCCAGTCAGGATACTTTCCGCTTCATGATATTTCTCTGAGGTACGCTTGATCACCTCTTCCGGCAGTTCGGGGCCGGGAGGGGTCTTGTCCCAGTCCAGCGTCTCAAGGTAGTCACGCACGAACTGCTTGTCGAAACTTGGAGGGCTTATGCCTGGCTGATACTGGTCAGCGGGCCAGAAGCGTGATGAGTCGGGTGTCAGCACTTCATCGATCAGGTAGAGCTGGCCTTCACTGTCCTGGCCGAACTCAAACTTGGTATCTGCGATGATGATCCCTTTTTGCAGTGCAAAATCGGCACATTCGGTATAAATCCGCAGACTGACATCACGTACCTGCTCTGCAAGCTCCTGTCCGATCAGATCAATCATCTGCTGAAAACTGATGTTCTCATCGTGATCCCCGACTTCTGCCTTCGAAGAGGGCGTGAAGATGGGCTCAGGCAGTTTGTCGGCTTGACGAAGTCCCTCGGTCAGCTTGATACCACAGACTTCGCCGGTCTTCTGGTAATCCTTCCAGCCTGATCCGATGATATAACCGCGGACGATCGCCTCTATCGGCAGTGGCTTGAGCTTGCGCACCACAATCGCACGGTCGCCGAGCATGGCCCGTTGTGCGGGATCAGGAACCACCTGCTCCAGGGGGAGATCAGAAAGATGGTTGGGCAGGATATTCCCGGTCCGACTGAACCAGAAATTGGCCACACGGGTCAGTACTTCTCCCTTGCCTGGGATCGGTTGAGGCAGCACCACGTCAAAGGCGGACAGGCGATCACTGGCCACGATCAGCATATGATCTTCATCAATATCGAAGATGTCGCGCACCTTTCCACGGTTCAACAGTTTCAGGTGGGGTAGTTCGGTTTCAAACAATGCGTCAGCTTGGCTCATAATCTTAGTGAAACTTGGTGACTGAAAAGAGGCGGATTATACCCTGTGTTCCGCCATTACTTATAGTCCATTCATACATTTTAATTACAAAAAAACAGGTGGCTGTGGGAAACTCAGGGGCCAAAGGTTTTTCACCCGGTCGATGAGTAGTATGTCGCAAGATTCAGAGGAATTTATATCTGCATTTAATGGCAGTTTTACTTCGGCCCTTCGCTGGCCCCAGCTTGATCAGCTCTGGAGTGCGGTCTTGGCGCAGGCTGAAGAGGGCTGGTATATCTATGCGATCGGTGAGGTGCTGCCGGATCGGCCGGTGTCGGTAAAGGATCTGGAGCGATTTGTGGATGAAATGGACGACTTTCTCCACCGGGAGCACGATGAAACGTACTGCGGTATTGTTTATGCCGATGATTTGAAAAAACCTGACTTCATTAAGATCTACGATCCCCACAATCTGGGTGTCTCCTGTGGCTTTAGCCACAACCCGCCATTGCCTGGCTGGGTTCTCAGTAAAATCGTTCCCTGCGATATCCCGTCAACCCGTGTGTTGCCTAATAATCGCCGTCGCTGGTGGTCGCGCATCTTTAGCTGAGCATTGATAATGATTTAGTGATACACTAATAACCTACTAAATAACTAAGTAATTAAAGATAACGGGAGGTTGTTTCATGAGTGCAGTATCCATGAATCAAACGTTATACAAGACCCAGCAGACAATGGAGATCTTGCGGGGCTGGCGATTGGGAGTGGAGCAGGTCTGTTTTGTCCTGGGTCTGCCGGAGACACGACTCCGCAAGCTCACTCGGTTGGGTCAGAATGAATCCCTTCCTGATGACCCTGATATCCAGCGGCGTGCTTCTTATGTGCGGCGCATAGCCGAGGCGCTGCATACCAGTTATCCCACCAACCCCACCATGGGTGCGCGTTGGTTGCGGCAAAAGCACCGGCGTTTGGGGCAGGAGCCGTTGGCACTGATTCTTGAACAGGGTGAGGATGGACTGGAGCAGGTCCTGGCGGAACTGGATTGTACCTTCTGCTGGGAACTGAACAGCCCAAAGCTGAATTAGGTTCACGATCCCCGGGTGAGATTTCGCTCCAGGCCGTTGAGCCAGTCATCGACAAACTGATCAATTGATTCAATGAAATCGGGATCATGTTCGCTGCGATTGATGGTGCAGTGGATCACCAAGGACTCCGGTTCGGCGGTGACGGTCCAGGTCAGCGCATTTGGGCAGCCTGGCAGAGAGAAGCGGACGCCCTGTTTGATCCGTTCTCGATGTATCTTGAATCGGCCCCACAGGCAGTAGATCTCGCCCTGCTCTCCCTGATGCTCCAGCAGGCTGTCGATGGAGTCACAGAGTTCCGGCAGGCGTTCCAGTGTGCAGAGTTCCTGTATCTGCTCCGGCAGATATTTCTGCTCCAGTTGTCTGAAAAATTCCACAGGCCCTTACCGCTTCTTTTCCTGTCGCTTCATCCACACGTCCAGTCCCTGTGCGCAGAGCGCGATATCCATGCCAAGTACCTCATCGATCGCCTGACTTGAGAGGGTGGATCCATGGGTCTTCAGCGCGCGCTGGTAATAGTCAGTCAAGGCTTGTTGTATCTGCTGCTCCCGCTGGTCTCCTTTGGCCGCTTTGGCGATCTCGACATAGGCATCAATCTCGGCATGCAGCACTTTAGCCCGAACAGCGGGCTGGTCTACACGGCAGAAGTGGGTCAGGTAGACCTGCTCGGGATTCAGTTGGGTAAGGCGGTCGAGTGTTTCATGCCAGGCGTCAGGATCAAAATCGATGGGGGTTGAGGGGAGGAACATAAAGGGCCCCTGATCGGTGTCCAGTTCCCGATAGGAGATGCCGAAGGTGTCGCCCGTAAACAGTCCACGGCTCTGTTCGTCCCAGACGCAGAGATGGTGCCTGGCATGCCCCAG
>JAPHUG010000376.1 GCA_026197195.1 Sedimenticola sp. | reverse complement strand
GGAAGGTGCCGAGGAAGGCATCCTCAAGGGTCTCTACCATCTGCGTAGTAGTGAGCTGGACAAAAAGGGCAAGAAGAAAAGCCCACGGGTACAACTGCTGGGTTGTGGCACCATCCTTAATGAAGTCATCGAAGCAGCCGAGTTGTTGAAGAATGATTTCAAAGTGGAAGCCGATATCTGGAGTGCCACAAGCTTCAATGAACTGTGCCGCGATGGTCAGGACGTAGAGCGCTGGAATCGCCTCCATCCAGAACAGCCCGCACGCGTCAGTCATGTTGAAGCCTGTCTGAAAGAGCGTCAGGGCCCCGTGATTGCCGCTACTGATTACATGAAATCATTCGCCGAGCAGATCCGACCCTTCGTTCCAGGCAAGTACACCGTCCTCGGCACCGATGGCTTTGGTCGTTCTGACAGCCGTGAAGGTCTGCGCAGCCACTTCGAGGTCGATCGCTATCATGTAGCCGTTGCCGCACTCAAGGCACTGGCCGATGAGGGGATCGTTCCCGTTAAGCAGGTTACGCAAGCGATACAGCAGTATGGTATCGACACCGATAAACCCAATCCGGTAACCGTTTAAGCCGCGCACAGAATAAGGAGAAACAGACGTGACTATTAAAGAAATTCTTGTACCGGATATCGGCGACTTTTCAGACGTTGAGATCATCGAAATTCTGGTTGCACCGGGCGATACCATCGCCGTTGATGACGCCCTGATAACCCTGGAGAGTGATAAGGCCTCCATGGAAGTACCCTCTTCAGATGCCGGCACTGTTAAAGAGATTAAAGTCGCCCTCGGCGACAAAGTCTCAGAAGGTAGCCTGGTACTGCTGCTTGAGGTCGAGGGTGCCGCAGCTGAACCTGCACCTGCAGCGGCTGCAGCCCCTGCGCCCACCCCTGAGGCGGCGCCAGCCCCTGTCGCTGCGGCAGCACCAGCAACTGCAGCTGCAGAAGCGGCAGCCGACCTTCGACAGGTCTCATTCGAACGCACCCATGCCAGTCCCTCCGTGCGTCGTATTGCCCGTGAAAAAGGTATTGATCTGAATACCCTGCAGGGTACCGGACGCAAAGGCCGCATCACGCGAGAAGACCTCTCGAATGCCGGCCAGCGTGTCATCAAGGCCTTTGTCGAATCAACCAAAACCGGAGCCACTGTTGGCAGCGGCGCAGCCGCTCCAGCGACTTCAGGCATCCCGGCCATACCTGAACAGGACTTCTCCAAGTTTGGTGAGATTGAGTTCCAACCGCTGAGCAAAATCAAACGCCTCACCGGTACCAATCTGAGCCGCGCCTGGTTGAATGTGCCACATGTCACACATCAGGATGAGACCGATATTACTGAGGTCGAAGCCTTCAGAAAATCACTCAAGGCCGAGGCAGAGAAGCAGGGCGTTCGCGTCACCCTGCTCAGCTTCTTCATGAAGGCCTGCGCGGCTGCACTGAAAACCTACCCAACCTTCAACTCCTCCCTGGATGGCAGTGGTGAAAACCTGATCCTGAAGAAATACATCAATATTGGCATCGCAGTCGATACGCCTAACGGCCTTGTCGTGCCGGTTATTCGTGATGTAGACACGAAGAGTATCTACCAACTCTCCGCTGAATTGATGGAGATGAGCGTCAAGGCACGAGACAAAAAACTGAAGCCTGCGGATATGCAGGGCGCGACCTTTACCATCTCCAGTCTGGGTGGCATTGGTGGTACGGCCTTCACACCGATTGTGAATGCACCTGAAGTGGCTATCCTCGGCTTGACCCGCTCACAGATGAAACCGGTATGGAATGGCAGTGAATTTATTCCCCGACTAATGCAACCGATGTCGCTCTCTTACGATCACCGTGTGATTGATGGCGCCCAGGCTGCACACTTTGTACGCACCCTTGGCTTATTGATGAATGATGTTCGGCGGTTGCTGCTTTAGTTCATCACCAACACCAACAATAGACGGAATAAGACAATGAGCACAATTGAACAAGTTCAAGTCCCCGATATCGGGGAATTCGAAGATGTAGAGATTATTGAGATCCTGGTGTCGGTGGGTGATGCCATTAATATTGATGATCCGCTGCTAACACTTGAGAGTGACAAGGCCTCCATGGAGATCCCTTCACCCTCCTCCGGTACGGTTAAAGAGATCCTGGTCAATCTTGGAGACAAGGTTTCCAAAGGTAGTCATATTATTAACCTGGAAACGGCCGCAGAACCAAAGGTCGCGGCACAGGATCCACAACCGCTGCTGCAGAAAAACGCCAGCAGAGGCGCCGCCCCCGGCGATGCCGGAAAGACAGTCCTGCAGGATGTCTATGTACCCGACATCGGTGACTTCCAGAATGTGGATGTCATAGAGGTACTGGTTGCACCGGGTGACAAAATCAGCGCAGAAACCCCCATGATCACTCTGGAAAGTGATAAGGCCTCCATGGAGGTTCCATCACCCAGCAGTGGGCACGTGCACGCCGTTCATATCAGTGTGGGCGATGCGGTCTCTCAGGGCGATCTGGTTCTGACCCTGGAAGTGCCCGCCCCCGGCAATACGGCGACCACACAGAGCGGCGCAGCCACCTCAGTACCCGATGCACCCAAAGTAGCACCCGCTACCGAGTTTGCGGCCTATATCGGCAATGCCGATATACAGGCAGATATTGTTGTACTGGGCGCAGGCCCCGGTGGTTATACCGCAGCCTTCCGTGCCGCCGATCTGGGCAAGAAGGTCATCATGATCGAACGTCACAGCAGTCTGGGTGGCGTCTGCCTGAATGTCGGCTGTATCCCATCCAAGGCCTTGCTGCACGCAGCCAAGGTGTTGGAAGAGTCACGGGACTTCCGTAACCACGGCCTGAAATTCATTGAGCCGGAAGTTGACCTGGATGCACTGCGTGAATGGAAAGATAGTGTCGTCAACCGTCTGACCGGTGGCCTGATGGGTCTCTCCAAACAGCGCAAGGTTCAGGTTGTGAATGGCTATGGCAAATTCATTGACCAGAACAATATTGAAGTGATCGATGGCGATGGCAACAAGACCGTTGTGGGCTTCTCACAATGTATCATTGCGGCCGGTTCAGCCCCGGTTAAGCTGCCGTTCCTGCCTGAAGATCCTCGTATCATTGACTCCACAGGTGCACTGGCACTGAAGTCCATACCCAAGCGCATGCTGGTTATTGGTGGTGGCATCATCGGCCTGGAGATGGCAACGGTCTATCATGCATTGGGCAGTAAAATCACGGTTGTTGAAATGCTCGACGGCCTGATTGCCGGTGCCGACAAAGACATCGTCAAACCACTTCATAAACGGCTTGAAAAACAGTATGAGTCGATCCTTACCAAGACCCGCGTAACGAAAGTTGAAGCGCTGGATGAAGGACTACGGGTCACCTTTGAGGGGGCCAAGGCTCCTGAGCCTCAGGTTTATGACTCCATTCTGGTCGCCGTTGGTCGTTCACCCAATGGCCACAAGATTGATGCACAGAATGCCGGTGTCGCCATTGATGATCAGGGCTTCATCCATGTGGATAAGCAGCAGATCACCAACGTGCCGCATATCTACGCCATTGGTGACGTCGTTGGACAACCCATGCTGGCTCACAAGGCTGTTCATGAAGGCAAGGTGGCTGCTGAAGTCGCTGCCGGCATGAGCACATTCTTCGACGCCTGGGTCATTCCCTCTGTTGCTTACACCGATCCTGAAATTGCCTGGGTAGGTAAAACAGAAGCAGAAGCGAAGGCCGAGGGCATCAAGTTTGGCAAGGGTGCCTTCCCCTGGGCAGCCAGTGGTCGTTCACTTTCACTGGGTCGCGATGAAGGCCTGACCAAGATGATCTTCGATGAAGAGACCGGCCAGGTTATTGGTGCCGGCATTGTCGGTCCCAATGCAGGCGACCTGATTGCTGAAGTCTGCCTGGCCATTGAGATGGGGTGTGATGCCTCTGACATTGGCTTGACTGTGCATCCGCATCCGACCCTGTCGGAGACGGTGGCGATGGCGGCCGAGGCGTTTGAAGGGACGATTACTGACCTGTTCATTCCCAAGCGGAAGAAGTAATTCTTCTTACATTGCGCTACGCACTAATCCCCGCCTGTGCGGGGATTAGTTTGCCGCGGATTCATACCCTCTCATCAACATGCAGAGAATTGCTGTCGCAGGTAACACCATGAGTGAGTCATCGACAAAACGGAAACCGGTTATTGCCGGGGAAAAACTGCGGGATGCCGATAAGGTGGCACGTATTCCAATCAAAGTCGTCCCTGCGGTGAATCCGCTAAAAAAACCGGACTGGATTCGCATCAAGCTACCCAGCCCTGAACAGCGTCAGCAAGTTGAAGCACTGGTAGCTGAAACTGAACTGCATACGGTCTGTCAGGAAGCCTCCT
>JAPHUG010000080.1 GCA_026197195.1 Sedimenticola sp. | reverse complement strand
ATGGGGCCGGTCGGTCTCTGGTATCCCTGTGACTGGCCTGAACCTGAAATCAAATGGGCCCTGGCCAGGGCGTACTGGGGACGAGGTTACGCCAGTGAGGCCGCCACGGCGGTTAATGCGATGGCGCAGCAAGCTTTGCCTGAATTGCACCTGATCAGTTTTATAAACGAGGCTAACCATCCCTCGATTGAATTGGCCAAACGCGTGGGTGCCTGTTTTGAAAAGACCATGCCTTTCCGTGGCGGTACCTGGCATCTGTATCGGCATCAGAAAGGTTGAATTCTGGATGGATTTTACAGGGAGCAGATGATGGCGGTAGAGCCTCAGGAGATTATTGACTTCTGGTTCAGCGAGCCTGTCTGCAACCACTGGTTTGCGGCTACGCCTGAACTGGATAGCGAGATCAGCGCCCGCTATGAATCGCTCTGGGGGCTTGCCTGTGAAGGGCAGCTGGATCACTGGATGACATCAGCGGAGGGTTGTCTGGCACTGGTCATTCTGCTGGATCAATTTCCCCTCAACATGTTCCGCAATCAGGCCAAGAGTTTCAACACCGAAGCCCAGGCCCGTGCAGTTGCAGGGTTTGCCATTAAGCGGGAATTTGATCAGCGCTTGTCGTCACCGCAACGGGCCTTTCTCTATATGCCCTACATGCACAGTGAAGCGCTTGAGGATCAGGAACGCTCTGTGAGTCTGTATGAGCAGGCAGGTTTAGCCGATAACCTCGCATTTGCCCGCCATCACAGGGCTATCGTGCGCGAGTATGGACGGTTTCCCCATCGCAATGCCATCTTGGGCAGGCCGAGCACCCCTGAAGAGCAGCGCTATCTGGCCTCCGATGGGGCCTTTACCGGCTGATAAAGGCCCAGGCTTTTGCGCGGCTATTCGTAGGTGCAGAGATAGGCGGTCTCTACCGCGACTTTAAGCTGAAATTTTTCATTGGCCTCAACGATAAACGCGTCACCCTGCTTATAATCTTGCCACTCTGTAGAGCCCGGTAGTTTGACCGTAAGACAGCCACTGACAACGGTCATGGTCTCTTTCTGGCTGGTGCCGAATTCGTATTCGCCCACGGCCATCACCCCAACGGTTGCCGGCAGTGTTGCGGTTTGGAAGGCGATGGAGGTGACCTTTCCATCAAAGTACTGATTGGTCTTGAACATGGGGTGGCTCCGAGGTCATGGTAAAAGCGCTGTAGCAGACCCGATTTGGTATCGTTCGTCAATTATTATCGTGTCTCCCTGACCACCTGTTCCAGTAATTCAGCGGGCAGGGTTGGCTGGCACGCTATCTCATCCACCACTACGGATGTTTTGATACTGCCGACACCAGGCACGGACATTAACCGGTGCATCAAAAATTCCGACATGGCCTTCAAATGCGGAAGTCTTGCCTTGATAAGGTAATCCGTTTCCCCTGTCAATGAGTAACACTCCACCACTTCGGGAACCTCGCGGATAGCCTCACTGAAACGGAGAGCAGGATTGGGGCCGTGGGCGTCCAGGGAGACGTTTACAAAAAGGGTAATCTCCTGACCCAGGGCCTGAGGGTTCAGTTGCACGGTATAGCCTTGGATGATCTTGAGTGCCTCCAGACGTTTTACCCGGCGATGGCACTGGGAGGGCGACAGGAAGGCGACCTCCGCCAGTTCATGGTTGGAAGCCTTTGCGTTGTTCATGAGGTGGGCAAGGATTCGAATATCGGCGGTGTCCAGCTGCTTATTATGCATAGATTTCTCAGTAAAAGTATAAAGCGTGCAAAATTATTGCGATAAATAGGGTGAATTATAGGTGTTTTGCGAAAAGATTGAAGGGCTTTGATGGTAATCTTGCGGCCTGATTTTTCTTAAAGGGTTGCAGGATCAAGGGCTGGGCGCTAACAGCCTGCCGATTCGGCTGCCCTCTCTGGGTTGAATGTCCCTTAGGAGTCTCTCTGTGAATGCCGTTGCTGAATCGATCCATCCTGTTCGCCAACTGATGTCTGGAAATGAAGCGATTGCCCGAGGTGTCTGGGAGGCCGGTGTGCGTGTGGCGACAGCCTATCCCGGGACCCCGGCGACAGAAATTCTCGAATACCTCGGCACCTATGATGATATACACGCCAACTGGTCACCGAATGAAAAGGTCTCGCTGGAGGTGGCGATAGGTGCCTCTATGTGTGGTTCGCGGGCCTTCTGCGCCATGAAACATGTGGGTATGAATGTGGCGGCTGATGCCCTGATGACCCAGGCCCTGGCGGGTGTTGTGGGGGGGCTGGTGATTGCCATCGCGGATGATGTGGGGATGTCATCCTCGCAGAATGAGCAGGATTCACGCTACTGGGGACGTTTTGCCCATCTTCCCATTCTGGAGCCGTCCGATTCTCAAGAGGCCTATGCGATGGTGATCCAGGCCTTTGATCTATCAGAGCAGTTTGATTGCCCGGTGAT
>JAPHUG010000008.1 GCA_026197195.1 Sedimenticola sp. | reverse complement strand
TCTCGATGACTCGGGCGCCATCACCATCCATCACTGCTACGCAGGAGTTGGTTGTGCCCAGATCGATTCCGATGATCTTTCCCATTGTTTGTCTCTCCGGTTAACTGTTTCTTAAAATGATTTACAAAATATGTGTTTCGGTTGTTATCACAGATGGGGATAACCCCGCACTTTTCAAGGTCGACTTACCCTGCTTCTTCCTGGGATACCATCACCATCGCTGGGCGAACCAGACGACCATTCAGGGTGTAGCCCTTTTGCACCACAACAACCACGGTATTTGCAGGCACATCGCTGCGCGGCATCATACTCATTGCCTGGTGTAATTCAGGATCAAAGGGTTCCCCCTCGGGGTTGATCTGGACCACGTTGAATTTCTCCATGGTGTCGCAGAACAGCTTCAGGGTCAGCTCAGTTCCCTCTCTCAGACTATCGATGGTGGCGCTCTCCTCAGCGGCAGCCGCCAGACCCATCTCCAGGCTGTCGCGCACGGGCAACAGCTCATTCACAAACCGCTCCAGGGCGAATTTATGGGCATTTTCAAGATCCCGTTCCTGGCGTTTGCGGAGGTTGTCCATCTGGGCCTGGACCCGTACCAGCTGATCCCAGTGTGAATCGGCCTTGGCCCTGGCGTCTTCCAGCAACAGCGTTAACTCTTCAGGAGTCTGCGCCTCAGTCGATTCCGCTTCTGATTCTGACGCCAATTCCACCTCGCCAGTGACTTCGATCGTCTCTTCAGCAACGTCCTGATCGCTGACCTGGTCCTGATCTTTACTCATCCTGTTTCCTCTAACTTTTTGATATAACTAATAATTCACAAGAAAACCGCCCATTGGGGAGGCCATTCTCTTCTACAATGCCTGATTAATCACCACAATCTGGGGATGGTTAACGCGGTTTCAAGCCATACAGGCCAATTATTTATCCTTGCTGGACTGCATGGCGGAACTGAGCAACTTGGCGGTGATGTCGACAATGGGAATCACCCGGTCATAGGCCATCCGTGTGGGACCCACAACACCCAACACCCCTGCCACCTGGCTATCGAGTTGATAGGAGGCGGTGACCAGACTGCACTGATCAAGCGGCTTATAGCCGGACTCCTCACCAATAAACAGCTGCACACCTTCTGCCATCATTGACCCATCCAAAAGGTGCAAAATTTCATGCTTTTCCGTAAAAGAATCAAAGAGTTCTCTAAGCTTGTTAATCTGGGAGAAATCATTGAAATCCATCAGATTGGTCTGCCCGGCCATGACATAATCATCACCCCCAATCTCAGGATCAATCACCTGCTCCGCCATCTCCAGCGCCTGCGCCATGATTTGATTCATATCCGCGCGCGCCTGCTCCATCTCCTTCACCAGCCGCTGATGCATCTCTTCCATCGAGGCGCCGGTATAGCTCTGGTTAAGGATATTGGCGAATTCCACCAACTGGGACGGGGTGTAGTTCTTACGCACCTCAATGACCCGGTTATGGACCTCACCCTCTGTTGTCACCAGTATGGTCAACAGCCGTTTACTGGAGAGTGGTAAGAATTCAATCTGCCGAAAGGTCAGCTGCTTGCGCCGGGGAATCATCACTAGACCGGCCATGTGTGTCAGTCGGGAGAGCAGTTTAGAGGCAGAATCCACCAGGATCTTGGGGTCAGAAGAGCTGAACAGCCCTGTTTCCAACTGCTGAATCTTACCCGCCTCAAGCGGTTTCAGCGTGACCAGCGTATCCACAAACATCCGATAGCCGGACACCGTTGGGATGCGGCCTGCCGAAGTGTGTGGTGAGGAGACCAGACCAAGCTCCTCCAGGTCTGACATCACATTTCTGATGGTGGCAGGACTGAGATCCAGACCCGAATCACGGGACAGCGTTCTTGAACCAACAGGCTCTCCGTCCTGAATATAACGCTCGATCAGGACTTTCAGAAGGTGCTGCGCACGTCCGTTGACAGATAATTCACTAGACGCCTTTTTTAATGACACACCTACCCCTCTGAAACGCCATCACCAAGTCCAAAACAATCAGGCCAACCTCTTTAGCACTCCTATTAATTGAGTGCTAACCGTTGGGATTATCATTTTGACCCATGGCAGTGTCAAGAATGGATAACAGATGACCAAAAGAAGCGGCTATCTGTTGGCTGGCTTTCAGCACCATGATAAGTTCCCTATCACAACTTCATACTTAAGCGACGAAACGCCCATGCCGCAAAAATTTGACACCATCGGCCTGATAGGAAAACACGGTGATGTATCACCCCGTGAAACCCTGATTGAACTGGGGCGTTATCTCATGGCGCGTGGTCATCGCGTACTTTTGGAAGAGAGCACAGCCAGTCGGGTCCCCAATCACAAGATGATTGCCGCATCACTGGATGATTTGGGTGTCGAATCTGATCTCGCAATCGTGGTGGGAGGTGATGGCACACTGCTCCATACCGCGCGCAGTCTGGCGGATTATGAAGTGCCGCTTCTGGGTATCAACCTGGGTCGCCTCGGCTTTCTTGCCGATGTTTCACCCAAAGAGATGCTCACAACCCTGGAGCAGATCTTTTCAGGGGAGTACCGTGAGGAGTCCCGATTTCTTCTCAGTGCCGAGATAGACGGGGTCTGCCACACCGCCTTCAATGATGTGGTGGTGCATAAGTGGAACATCGCCCGCATGATCGAGTTTGAAACCTACATCGACGGCAGTTTTGTCAATGTTCAGCGCTCCGACGGAATCATCATCTCAACCCCAACCGGTTCCACCGCCTATGCCCTCTCGGGTGGCGGCCCCCTGTTGCATACCGATCTCAATGCCACCCTGCTGGTGCCGATCTGCCCGCATACGCTGAGCAACCGACCGATCGTGGTGGATGGAGACAGTGAGATAGAGATCGTAGTGTGTGATCCTGCAGAAAATGTCCATCTTCGGGTCACCTGTGACGGCCAGACCAGCCTGCCCCTGAAGGGTGATCGCGTCACGATAAGAAAACATGTCAACCCGGTACGTCTGATCCATCCGATCAACCATGACCACTTTTATATTCTTCGGACAAAACTGGGCTGGAGTGAACACAACACCACGCCCAGGGATAAATAACCAGCGATGTTGCAGCAGATCACTATCAAAGACCTGGCTATTGTCAGTACGTTGGAAGTCACCCTCCATCAAGGTATGACGGTACTGACCGGCGAGACCGGTGCGGGAAAATCCATTCTGGTTGATGCCTTGGGACTGATACTGGGTGACCGGGCGGATAACGACATGATTCGAACCGGGTGTGACCGGGCCGAGATCACCGCCCTCTTTGATACAACGCAGTTACCTGCGGTCAACAGCTGGCTGACAGCCCATGCCCTGGATGATGACAACCAGTGCATTATGCGCCGCGTGCTCACCCGCAACGGCAGCTCACGGGCCTTTATTAATGGCTCACCCGCACCACTGAAGTCACTGCAACAACTGGGTGAACAACTCGTCGACATTCATGGTCAGCACGCCCACCAGTCCTTGTTACGCCGGGACCACCAGCGGCAATTACTCGATGAGTTTGCTGCACATCAGTCACTCTGCCAAAACACGGCCGCCAGCTTTCAGGCCTGGCATCAATCAGAACAAAAACTGACCCAGCTCCAGAGTAATGCTCAGGAGCGAGGGGCCCGTATTGATCTGTTACGTTATCAGCTCAATGAACTGACCAACCTTAAACTGGGTGAAAACGAGCTCGCAGAGCTGGTGCAGGAGCACACCCTCCTGAGTCACTCCGGCCGCCTGATCGAACAGTGCAACAACGCACTGAACCATCTTGATGAGGAGGAGAACGCCGCCCTGTCACAGGTCAACCGTGCTCATCAGGCACTGATCGAATTTAGTGAATTGGATCAAGCGCTTAAAGAAACCTGCGAACTACTGGATAACGCCTCTATACAGATAAGCGAGGCACTCTCGAGTTTACGGCACTATACCGATAACCTGGATCTGGATCCCAGCCGACTGGATTACCTTGATAGACGCCTGCAGGAGATTCACGATACCGCCCGCAAATACCGCGTCAAGCCTGAAGCGCTCCCGGCGCTTTTACTCCAGCATCAGCAAGAGCTCGACGAGATGGATTATGCCGACACCCATCTGGCTGAACTGGAAGAAGAGGTCCTACAGCTTCGGGAGGAGTATTTTAAAAACGCTCAGGCACTCAGCAAGGCCCGGGGGAAAGCGGCCATAAAGCTAAGCCTGCAGGTCACAGAGGGGATGCACGCTCTGGGCATGCCCAATGGACAATTTGCGGTAGCGCTTGAGTCACTCCCCGAAGAGAAGGCCTCAGCACAGGGTATTGATCGAATTGAGTTTCTGGTCTCCGCCAACCCGGGGCATCCCCCAAGACCCTTGGCTAAAGTAGCCTCTGGTGGCGAGTTGTCCCGCATCAGCCTGGCAATCCAGGTGGCAACAGCCAGCTGCACTCAGGTCCCCACACTGATCTTTGACGAGGTCGATGTCGGCATTGGCGGAGGAACCGCTGAGATTGTCGGCCGCATGTTGCGGGCGCTGGGCACCACTCAACAAGTGCTGTGTGTCACCCACCTGCCCCAAGTCGCTTCCCAGGGCAACCACCACCTGCGTGTAGAGAAGGCGTCTCAAGACCATTCAATAAAAACAACACTGGCCGAATTGACGGGTGATGCGCGGGTAGAAGAGATTGCGAGAATGCTGGGCGGGATAACGATGACCGACCAGACCCTGGCCCATGCCAGGGAGATGATCGAACAGCCGCAAGCGGCTGTTTCATAACCGGTTAACCGTTACAAAAACGTTCTCAAGGCTTTCTTTCGCAGGCATCATCAAGACATTTGCCATAGATCACCAGGTCATGCTCACTGATCTGAAAACCGAGTTCATCGGCAATCTTCTTCTGGCGATCCTCAATTGTCTCGTCGACAAACTCCTTAACCCGTCCACAGGTCACACAGACAATGTGGTCATGGTGCTTGCCTTTATTGAGCTCAAATACAGAGTGGCCATCCTCAAAGTGGTGTTTCTCCACCAAACCGGCCTCTTCAAACTGGGTCAGTACCCGATAGACCGTGGCCAATCCAATATCTTCATTTGCGGAGAGTAGCATCCGGTAGACATCTTCTGCGCTGACATGGCGCTGCTCGCTGTTCTCCAGCAACTCTAATATTTTCACCCGAGGTGCCGTAACCTTCAGGCCTGCCTTCCTAATTTCCTGATCTTCCAAAACAAGTTACCTCAGGTGTTTTCAACGCATGAATCAGGTATCATTCCGGCCATCTTCTATTCCTCTGATCATAATATGATGCAGGAGGCCGGGGGAATCTAAGCGGGCTATCCGAGGCATACCTGCACCATACTCTCAACGATACGGTATCTCAATTTATTTATC
>JAPHUG010000386.1 GCA_026197195.1 Sedimenticola sp. | reverse complement strand
TGATTAAAGCCGTTCGATATACCTACCGGGCTGCTTTGATTGATGAATTTCAGGATACAGATCCGATTCAATACGAGAGTTTCCGAAAACTGTTTCGGTATGAAGACGGTGCGCTGTTTCTGGTGGGTGATCCCAAGCAGGCGATTTACAGTTTTCGAGGGGCCGATATCTTTGCCTATCTGAAGGCACGTAAGGATGCAGGGGCTTGTTACACACTGGATGTTAACTGGCGTTCTGTTCCCCCACTGATACAGGCCGTGAATACACTGTTTGAACAACCACAGGGCGGTTTTCTTTTTCCCCAGATTCCTTTCCAGCCGTCATCGCCCGCTGACAAGGCAGGTGCCCGGCTGGAAACAGATGAGGCCAAGAGCGCGGCTTTTACCGTCGGCTTTATTCCAGGTAATCCAAATAAAGAGCAGGCCACCACCATTGCCGTGGATTGGACAGCGGGTGAGATTGCGCGACTGCTTCAACAGGGACGTGAAGGACGGGCACGAGTTGGTGATCGCCCCTTGGCGGGTGGGGATATTGCTGTCCTTGTCAGAAGCCACCGGCAGGGTGAAGCGGTCAGACAGGCCCTGTTACAACAGGGTGTCTATAGCGTCCAGCGTTCGCAGCAGGATGTCTTCAAGAGCGATGAGGCGGTCGAGTTTGAGCGGCTGCTTCTGGCCATCCAGAACCCCCAGCATGAGGGGCTGCTACGGGCGGCATTGGCTACCCGGTTACTGGGTGTGTCGGGAGATACGCTGGCCCGCCTGGCTGATGATGAGCGGGCCTTTTCCCACTATCTTGAACTGTTTCTTACGCTGCATCAGCTGTGGCTGCAGGATGGCTTCATACGCATGTTTCGCAGTCTGCTGCATGAACAGCGGATTGTGGAACGCGTACTGGGGTTGCCCGAAGGAGAGCGCCGGCTGACCAATATTCTGCATCTTGCCGAACTGGTTCACCAACAGGAGCGGGAGAGTGATGCGGGTATGGAGGCACTGAGTAGCTGGCTGAGTCAGCTGCTTACCAGCGAATGGATAGAGGATGAGCGAGGTCAACTGCGCCTGGAGAGTGATGATAATCTGGTTCAGATTGTCACCATACATAAAAGCAAGGGGTTGCAGTACTCCGTGGTATTCGCCCCCTTTGTCTGGGATGGTGGTGTTCGAAAGATCACAGATGGAGAGCCGTGCGCCTTCCATGATCCTGACCAGGATTACCGAGCGGTATTGGACCTGGGATCACCAGCCTGGTCTGAGGCGATGGAAGGCGTGCGAAATGAAGCGCTGGCGGAGGGCTTGCGGTTATTGTATGTCGCACTGACTCGCGCACAACACCGTTGTTACATCACCTGGGGTTTGATCAACGGGGCCGGGGAGTCATCGATGGCCTGGCTACTGCACCCGCCTGTTGAGGCGGTCAGCGAAAACCCGATCAAACAGTTGGCGGCCCATTTTAAGAACGTGTCAGAGTCTGAACTGTTGAGTCGGCTAAGCCAATGGATGGATGAATTGGCTGGCGAGGGCCGGGTTCTGACACTGAATGGGGATGAACCCACTATTCATTCAGCACCTCAACACACCCAGCATCAGCAGACACTGGATTTCGAGTCACTTCAGGCCCGGTCACTTGACCGGAGACTAAGCCGCGGACATTCGGTGACCAGCTTCTCTGCGCTCACGGCTGGCCATGAACATTTTGAACGACCAGACTATGATGCGGTTCTGGAACCGCTAGTCGATCAGCCAGAGACCCAGCCTGCACAGAACCGTTTCACCTTTCCCCGTGGTGCAAACCCGGGTAGCTGCCTGCACGCTATATTTGAGAACCTGGATTTCTCCTGTCACAGTGAGGCTGCGTTACAGCAGCTGGTGGAGCAGCAGCTCACAGGCTATGGCATCGATACGTGCTGGCAGACGGTGGTCTGTCAGTGGATGCATGATGTGCTGGATACCGAGTTGGAAACAGGCAGTGAGCTGCGTCTGAAACAGCTTGAGCGGGCACAGTGTCTTGTTGAATTGGAATTCAATTATCCCATTCATCACCTGAAGGCCAACGAGCTCTCTGCAATTCTTCTGGAACACGGAGTCAACTCCACAGAGGAGATGGAGCAGGCGATTAAACGGTTGTCTTTCAGGGAGTGCCGGGGCTATCTGAAAGGGTTTATCGATCTGATATTTGAGTTTGAAGGTCGCTACTATCTGCTGGATTACAAATCCAACTGGCTGGGTGATCGATTAACTGATTATGACCACGCCAGTCTTCAATCCGCCATCGCCCGTGAGGGCTATTTCTTACAATACCTGCTCTATTGTGTGGCGCTGCATCGGTATCTTACTCAGCGCATATCCGGCTATAACTACGAAATACATTTTGGTGCCGTCTATTACCTCTATCTTCGGGGAATGTCGCCCGCCGAAGGGGCCGGTTATGGCGTTTTCAGAGATCGACCTCCGGTCCAGTTGATTCAGGCGTTGGATGATTACTTCATGAGTGCAGGGGTGGTCGAATGAAGCGCCTGGATGAGTTGCTGAATCGTCTGCGTGCCGCGATGCTCTTTTCGGAGCTTGATATCCATTTTGCCCATCTGATGGCACGACTGTCAGGAAAAGCTGAACCAGAGCTGTTGTGGGCCGCGGCACTCACCAGCCGTGCCAGCAGTCAGGGGCATGTCTGCCTGCCCCTCTCTGACGTGAGTGGTGAGTGGCTGGGCGATGCGGGCACCTACGGGATGATAGAACTGCCACCTCTGGATAATTGGAGGGTGATGCTACGGCAGTACGATGTTGTTGGGGATCCGGGTCAACGGACGCCACTGATACTGGATGGCGGGGACAGGCTCTATCTCTATCGCTACTGGGCGTATGAGCAGAAGCTGGCGGCAGGATTAAAAAAGCTGGCCTCTGCAGAGGTATCGGGGCTGGATACGGCCGTGCTGAAAAGGTCACTGAACGCGCTGTTTCCTGCCGGTGAGCCGGGACAGGTTAATTGGCAGAAGATCGCTGCAGCGGTTAGCCTGATGAAACGGCTGACGATCATCTCGGGTGGGCCGGGAACAGGTAAAACCAGTACCGTGGTCAGGATCCTGGCGCTGTTGATACAGCAGCATACAGCGCGACCGTTGAACATCGCCCTGGCTGCACCGACAGGTAAGGCGGCGGCTCGCCTTCAAAGTGCGATTACTCAGGCTATCGGCTCACTGGGCCTGGATGCAGCGTTGTTGGCCAGTATCCCGGATCGTGCGATGACCCTGCATCGTCTTATGGGCAGTCGTCGGGATTCTGTCTATTTTCGCCATGAT
>JAPHUG010000515.1 GCA_026197195.1 Sedimenticola sp. | reverse complement strand
TGGTCAACGTGACCAATGGTTCCCACGTTTACGTGGGGTTTTGTACGCTCGAATTTTTCCTTGGACACGGTTTCTACCCCTTCCAGTTTACTGTTTCTTTACAGCCTCAGCGATGTTCGCTGGGACTTCACTGTATTTGGCAAACTCCATGCTATAAGTAGCACGGCCTTGCGTCGCTGAGCGAAGGTCTGTCGCATACCCGAACATTTCGGACAACGGTACCTCAGCTTGTATCTGTCTACCTGCAGGGCAATCATCCATACCCTGTACAACACCTCTCCGCCTATTCAGATCACCCATTACGTCGCCCATATAATCTTCAGGCGTAATAATTTCAATCTTCATAATCGGTTCGAGTAGCACCGGGTCAGCCTTGCCCGCACCCTCTCTAAAACACATCGACCCAGCAATTTTGAAAGCCATTTCACTGGAATCAACATCGTGGTATGACCCGTCAAACAGCGTGACCTTGACATCCACCATGGGATAACCCGCAATCACGCCATTCTGCAGTTGTTCCTGTACACCCTTATCAACCGCAGGTATGTACTCTCTCGGAACCACACCACCAACAATCTCGTTAACAAACTCGTAACCGCTACCCGACTCCTTGGGTTCGATTCTCAGATAAACGTGACCATACTGACCACGCCCACCCGATTGTCTTACGAATTTGTTTTCCTGCTCTACGGTGGATCGAATCGTCTCACGATAAGCCACTTGTGGAGCACCAACATTCGCCTCAACACTGAACTCTCGACGCATCCGGTCTACAATAATCTCAAGATGCAGCTCACCCATCCCGGCGATAATTGTCTGACCCGACTCTTCATCAGTTGATACTCGAAATGAAGGATCTTCATGAGCCAGCTTGGACAAGGCAACCGACATCTTTTCCTGATCGGCCTTTGTTTTTGGCTCAACCGCAACCGCGATAACAGGTTCAGGAAAATCCATCTTCTCTAGCGTTATGCGCGCATCCAACGCACACAAGGTATCACCGGTAGTGACATCTTTGAGACCAACTGCTGCCGCAATATCACCGGCGCAAACCTCTTTGATCTCTTCACGAGAATTCGAGTGCATCTGAAGAATCCGCCCCACACGATCCTTCTTTCCCTTGACAGGATTAAAGACACTGTCGCCAGACTTCAGGACACCCGAATAGACACGGAAAAAGGTCAGATTACCAACAAAAGGATCAGTGGCGATTTTAAAGGCCAAGGCGGCAAAAGGCGCGTCATCACTCGAAGGACGCTCTGCCACTTTCTCCTCATCACCGTCGAGAATACCTTTGATTGCAGGCACATCAACAGGGGCCGGCATATACTCAATCACTGCATCCAAGAGGGCTTGCACACCTTTATTCTTAAAGGCGGAGCCACACATCATGGGAGTAATTTCGTTAGCAAGCGTTCTTGCACGCAAGCCGGACTTAATTTCTTCTACTGAGAGCGTACCTGTATCCAGGTACTGCCCCATCAATTCATCGGTTGCCTCTGCGGCAGCCTCTATCATCTTTTCGCGCCACTCCTCAGCAAGAGCAAGTAGCTCATCTGGAATCGCGCGCTCTTCAAATGTCATTCCGCGGTTTTCTTCATCCCAGTAGATGGCTTTCATCTTAACCAGGTCAACCACACCGCGAAAATCTTCTTCGGCGCCAATTGCAAGCTGCAATAGAACAGGGTTAGCACCTAACCGGGTGCGGACCTGCCCGACCACCCGCAGGAAATCGGCCCCCATTCTATCCATCTTATTGACGAAGGCGATTCGTGGCACATGATACTTGTCTGCCTGACGCCACACAGTTTCCGATTGAGGCTCAACACCACCCACCGCACAGAAGACAGCGCACGCACCATCCAGAACCCGCAGCGAACGCTCCACCTCAATGGTAAAGTCGACGTGCCCCGGTGTATCAATGATATTGATACGATGCTCAGGAAATTGTTGATCCATTCCTTTCCAGAAACAGGTCGTGGCCGCCGAGGTAATCGTTATACCGCGCTCCTGCTCCTGTTCCATCCAATCCATTGTAGCCGCACCATCATGCACTTCACCGATCTTATGAGAGACCCCGGTGTAGTACAGTATGCGCTCGGTCGTGGTGGTCTTACCGGCGTCAATATGCGCCATAATCCCAACATTCCGATACCTATCAATAGGCGTGCTTCGTGCCACAATTCAATCCGATCAACAATGTAAAAGAGCAAAAAAAGGTCGAACAGGTAAAACGTTTTCTACCAACGGTAGTGCGAGAACGCCTTGTTGGCCTCAGCCATACGATGCGTATCCTCACGCTTCTTGACAGCCGAACCGCGCTGCTCTGAAGCATCAGATAACTCACCCGCCAGGCGGTGCGCCATCGACTTCTCACTACGCTTGCGTGAAGCATCGATCAACCAGCGCATTGCCAGTGTATTTCGACGG
This sequence comes from Sedimenticola sp., assembly GCA_026197195.1. GTDB lineage: Bacteria > Pseudomonadota > Gammaproteobacteria > Chromatiales > Chromatiaceae > Sedimenticola. The sequence goes on along the minus strand of JAPHUG010000515.1, from coordinate 257 downwards.
CTGGCGCGCACCTCTACAGGAACCTGGTAGGTTGCACCACCGACACGGCGAGACTTCACCTCAACCATCGGGCGAACATTCTCAAGCGCCTTTTCAAGCACGTCCATTGGCTCACCACTTGCGCGCTCGCTTACACGATCCAGCGCATCGTAGATGATCTTTTCAGCCACGGATTTCTTACCATCAACCATGATCATGTTGATGAACTTTGCAAGCAACTGACTTCCAAACTTTGGATCAGGCAGAATCTCGCGTTT
>JAPHUG010000057.1 GCA_026197195.1 Sedimenticola sp. | reverse complement strand
GGGAGGGCCGAGAGCGGCTTTGCCAGGGATGGACTTATGCCGCGTAGGCCAGGGAGGGCCGAGAGCGGCTTTGCCAGGGATGGACTTATGCCGCGTAGGCCAGGGAGGGCCGAGAGCGGCTTTGCTAGGATGGACTTATGCCGCTTAGGTCGGGAGTGGATCCTGCCTACTTATCTTGAGATTTTGTCAGCAACGCTTAAATCGCATATTTCCGTTAGTGGGATAACGGCTATGGAGAGAAGAGAGTAGCGTAGGGTGAAGCTTACTATCACTACCCATTTTCTTGCGTGTTGAATGATTTTTTATTGCTATGAAGGACATAAAAAAACCTCTCCAGCGTTTGGAGAGGCTTGGTCATGGTTTATTGATGTTTATTGCTTAGCCATCTGTACCTGAACGGGGTTCATCAGCACCATGTGGTCGTTTGTTATGTTCAGTAACCAAAGATTCAGCCCACGCGGTGATGGTTTTGGCGGTGGCTATTAATCCGGGTAGCTGAAGCTCGTCCAGGGTATTCTGGAAATCCCGCAGGTCAGCAAACAGCTGTTCCAGTTGACTGAGTTCAGTTGGAAACCCGGGATAGGCCTTGTGTAGCGCAGGCAACAGGTGCTCTTCCCCTTTGACTGATGCATCCAGGTCAGCAATCTCCAGTAGCGCCTGCCCAGAGTAATTGAGCTGATTCTCCAGACTTTCACCGCCATCGGCCTGCTTGTTCTTGGCAGCAAAGGCGACACTCAGGTCAGATTCATAGCGCGCATCCAACAGTAACTTGTCGGCGGGAGCAGCCTGGGCACCAGCACATTCGCCCACACCTAATGACTCCACTTTAAATACGCTGCTGTCACCATGATCACGGGTGAGGAACGCCAGTTCCATGGCCCCAACCGTACTCAGATGGGAGAGCAGTTCATCAAAGTATTCACGCCCTTCACGTTTAACCCAATCGCGGAAGCTTTCACCCTCTTGCCTGTCAGCGAAATAGCTATCGTGCAGTAAAGAAACAGCGGAGGGTACGCGTACTGCCGGAATATCCGGCCCGTTAATGCCGATACTACCGCCTTCACTGCCATCCCCACCCAGCTGCAGGGTATAACTGGGAACCAAGCGGCCATGATGACGCCGACCTTTACCGTACAGACCGATATCTGAAATGGTGGCATTGGCACAACCATTCTGACAGCCATTCACCCGTACACTCAGATCGCCAACGCCGCCACTCAGGCGCGGTGCCATCTGTCGTGATGCCGTGATGCCTAGCGGGCAGGTGGCAGTACCGGGGCAGGAGACCACCTGGTCGCCACAACGGGGCAGTTTAAGGCCGAGTGCCTTGAGTGCCACGGTCAGGCTGCCAAGACGATCCGTTGGCACATTGAAAATGCTCAGGTTCTGATCCAGCGTGGTGCGAATATCATGCAAGCCTTCCGCGAGCAGCAGGTCAGCAAGACCGCGCAAGGTCTGGATGGTCAAACGGCCATCGGGAATGCTGACAGGCACAATATTCAAGTCATGCTGGTGCTGTGCTGTCGGGGCCCGCAGCGTGGTTTTGATCTGAGAACCATCGACCTCTCTATTACGCCATTCGGTAACCGGTTGGCCTTTGGGGCTATAGGCATTGGAGGTCCTGGCATACTCAATACGATATTTTTCAATAAAACCCTCAACGCCAAACTTATCCAGAAGGAACTTGATGCGTGAACGCATTTTTCGCTTTCTGTCAGAGTATTTGTCGTGTACTGACAGTACGGCCTCAATGGCTGGAATCAGTTGATCTTCTTCAATAAAGGACTCGAGCAGTATCGCCTCTTTCGGTTTACCACCCAGTCCACCACCTGCCAGGAGGCGAAAGCCTGGACGGCCCTCTTTGCGAGTGGCAATCACCCCCAGGTCATGAACCAGACCATTGGCGCAGTCGGATTCACAGCCGGAGAAACTGATCTTGAATTTGCGCGGCATGGAGGCGGTAAGCGGGTGGCGAATAAAATAGTTGGCCGTCTGCTCAATATAGGCATTGATGTCCACATGCTCCGCCGGGCAGGCGCCAGAGAGTGAACAGCCGGTTATATTCCTTACCGTATTGCCGCCGGCTTCACGGGTGGCGATGCCATACTGGCCCAGTGTGCGCTGTAGATCAGGCGTGCGCTCGAGCGGTACGAAGTGAAACTGTATGTCCTGTCGCGTGGTGATATGCACACTGTCAGTACCCGAGTGCTTCTCGGCTGCTTCAGCAAAACCAAGCAGCTGGTTCGGATTCATCCGACCACCCGGCAGTTTGGCCCTGACCATACACATTCCGTCCTGACGCTGGGCATAGATACCGAGATTGAGGCGAATAGCCACAAACCGATGGGGGTCCAAACGGCCTTGCAGGAAAGCCTGCAGGTGCTGGTCGTAATCTTCGAAATCCTTCGAATCGATCAGCGGGTTCAGTGCATTGGTCATGATTGACTCCAATGGTCAGTTAAATACTAAAAAGCAAACTTCAGGCCAGTGAAAAACAGTATCCCGGCCAGACCCCGGCGCAACATCGCTTCCGGGAGGTGTATACCCAGTTGACTGCCGATGGCTGTTCCTGGGATGGAGCCCAGCAGCAGGCTGCCAAGCAGGGTAAAATCGACATTACCAAGTTGCAGGTGGCCAAGACCCGCCAGGGTGGCCAGCGGCACCGCATGGGCCAGATCAGTGCCGACCACGGCAATCGCCGGCATCCTTGGATAGAGCAAAAACAGAATGGCGGCTGTTAGCGCACCGGCTCCCACAGATGAGAGTGTTACCAGCACACCGAGTACGGCACCCAAGGTCACCAGTAGCCGCGTTCGATGCAATCGAATCCAGGCCGACGTTCTGGAGTGACCCGAGGCCATGCTTCTGGCTATACGCTCTTTCAGTAGCAGCACCAGTGAGGTAATGATGAGCGTGACACCCAACGCAATGGTGATAACCCGCTCGTGATGACCGCCAGGTTGCAATGAGTCCAGTAGTGCCACGGTGATCACGGTGGCGGGCAGACTGCCCAAGGCCAGATAGCCCACCAGTCGCCACTGAATACTCCCTTTGCGTCCATGGAACCAGACGCCACTTGCTTTGGTTATGGCTGCGTAGACCAGATCAGTACCAACGGCCAAGGCGGTGGGTATACCAAAACCCATTACCAGTATGGGGGTCATCAACGCGCCGCCGCCTACACCTGTCAGGCCGACGCAGATTCCCACCACGAAGCCTGCCAATGTGAACAAGGGATCCATCGTTCAGATGTCCGGTTCTATCAGGCAAAATCAGCGACAGGCACGGGTGTGACCCGATCAGTAATCGTAGGGCTTTTCTCTTTTGCCGGTTTTAAAACATCGCGCAGCAGTTTGAAGTAGACCGTATAGACCTGCACTTCACCGCTGGGGTTTGCCACCAGAAAAAATGGAGCCCTGTCGACCTGATAGATCTCAGCCAGACGCATACCTTCACTACTCAGGTCACCTTCCTGTGCGATCACCACCCGATCGATCTGATCGAACAGACCTTCACGCCGCATGCGTGCTTCAACATCTCTGCACTTGGCACAGGGTTGACCGTCCCGGGTCAGTTTTTTAACCATCGTAATAAAGGCCATGCTCGTCTCCTTGTTTAGCGGGCGGCAGCTTTGGCTGCGACATTACCGGCGTGCAGACCACACTCTTTGTCGGCGGCATCTTCCCACCACCAGCGACCTTCACGTTCGTGTTGGTTAGGCAGTACCGCGCGGGTGCAAGGCTCGCAGCCGATGCTGGTGAAACCCTGTGCATGCAATGGGTTGTAGGGGACCTCGTTAGTACGGATGTACTCCCATACCTGTGCTGAGGTCCAGTTCGCCAGTGGGTTGAATTTGAGCAGCTTGTTCTCTTCAGTAGAGAAAGAGGGGTCTTCCTGGATGACGGGCACTTGCGTCCGGGTACCGATGCTCTGGTCTTTACGCTGGCCGGTTATCCAACCACTCAATGTGGCCAGCTTGCGACGCAGAGGGGCCACCTTGCGTACGGTGCAGCACTCTTTGTGGCCGTCTTTGAAAAAGCTGTAGAGGCCCTTTTCTCGAACCAGATTTTCCACATCTGCACCGATGGGTGAGACGACTTCCAGCTCAATACCGTAGTGGTTGCGCACCTCTTCCAGGTAGCGATAGGTTTCGGGATGGAGTCGACCGGTATCGAGGGAGAATACCTTGACGTTTGGATTGATCTGAACGGCCATATCCACCAGCACCACATCTTCTGCACCGCTGAAAGAGATAGCGATGTTATCGACAGTCTCCAGTGCCAGGCTGATGATCTCCTCGGGGGAGCGTTCATCATAGTTTTCTGCCAGGCGTTCGACATCCAGAATAGAAATGCTCATGGGTTGTTCCTCAGTAGTTTAAAAAGCGCCTTGGGTCTTTTGGCGTTATTAGGTTGAGGACAACCTTAGTCTTACTTATAGGGTAATAAAAATATCAAATAGGCATATAAGAATAATTATGAGTTATATGGGGGTAAATCGTGCTCTTTTAAGGCTATTTCTCCGCCGAGATATAGCAGATCCAACCGGCATCGGCCTCGCCTGTGGCGGAAGGGACAAAGTTTCCATCCGGCTCACCCTCATCATCCCAGCCCTGCCAGTAGATGGTGACTTTACTGAATCCTGCCTCTTCCAACAGGTCTCTGATCTCTGGCAGTGTCCAGAGACGCCAATCATAGCTGAAGGCACGCTCCAGACGGGAATCATCAGGGAAGGCGAAATGAATGTGGCAAATCAGTCCCCCGGTGACGGGGTCGTAACGTTCCTGTTCCCAGATATAGGTGAACTCACCGTCGTTGATGTCGCGTTCCTCTTCCAGTTCTCGGAAAGAGTCATAGCCCCCATAGGCATCAAGAAAGAAAATGCCGTCCTCAGCCAGTCCATCCTTGACCCGGCAAAAGTATTTCTTCAGATCTTTACGCTCTTTGAATAACCAGTAACTGAAATTCATTGCAGAGATGATGTCCGCCGGTTCTGCATCAACATGCAGGACATCGGCTTCAAGCAGCGTGATACGTTTTCGCTGACCCGCATTCAGTTCAGTTAGTTTGTTCTCCTGTCCCCAGTTCAGTACTTCGAGATCAAGATCGACACCAATGGCACGATTGCCCTTGCGCTGTCTCACCCATTCACAACAGACATTGGCAGTGCCACAAAAGTCTTCCCTGAGCAGGCTGGCCTTCCGGCCTCTAATGGCCTTGTAAGTATCGTCAACAAATTCAATCTCGGATGCGGCATACTGGACTGAGAGTTCATAGAGATGATGCCTGTCGGCATGATCGGCCATGCGTGATTTTTTGTGCTTTTTCTTCGTTTTTTTCTTATCGCTCATAGCATTTTCTATCCAAAATTGATGACGGTTTGGCTTCAGAGACTATACTTAACCTATAGGCACGGGGAATAGCAAAATAGTGCCTTATCTGGTGTATTTATCAACCAGACCATTCACCGGGGCAGGTGATCGTTATCAAATGGCCCAGAGTGATTGGTTAGAAGAGTGATGCCGTTATTGAGAAGGGGATTATATCGGCAGAGGAGGCGTTATGGGAATTGCAATTACATTACAAGAGTATCTGCATGATCACGATTCCAAGTATGAGGTGATAGAACACACCCGAACCGGTTCTGCACTGGAAACCTCTGAGGTGGCCCATATACCCGGTGATCAGCTGGCAAAGAGTGTATTACTGGGTGATGAAGACAGGTATCTGCTGGCTGTGATACCCGCCACACATCGACTTGAGATTGGAAAACTCAGTGATATCGTAAAGCATAAGCTCCAATTGATCACCGAAAGTGAGATGGCGGGCGCCTTCTCCGACTGTGAGGTGGGTGCCATGCCCCCTATCGGCGAGGCCTACGGTATTGACACCTGGATAGACCCCTCTTTGTTGGAACAACCCGAGGTCTATTTTGAGTGTGGAGACCACCATTCACTGATCAGAATGTCCGGTGATGAGTTCCGCGAGCTTCTGAAAGGGACGCGCCAGTTACCGATCAGTCACCACCTCTAGGGCCTGGATTTCACCTGAATGGCATTGCGCCGAAAGGCGTTCTGTTATACCCTTGCGCCTCCAAAAAATTGAGGTTCCAGGCAAGTGCCTGCGTACCAGGCTTTTTGGGGAGTAATCAAACCCACAAGTTCGAGAGCTGTCCGAGTGGCTGACTCGAGGCTTTGCCGAGAGAACGTCGCCTATGGCGACGGCCCCGAAGGGGTGAGGGCTTTAGCCCGAATAACGAG
>JAPHUG010000403.1 GCA_026197195.1 Sedimenticola sp. | reverse complement strand
TAAAGTCCCGCCGGGATACGCCCAGTCTCTTTTCGAGTTGCTCGAAATTGTGCTCGTCGTTCATTAACCCCTACCTCAATTGTCGGTTCTGGAAGGTGTATTATTCTGATATCTGTACGTCTGACAGCTTCAGATCTGCCATTCCAGGCGTAAGTACACTTTCCATGCCAACAATAAAGCAGGTTGTTTTTTAGCCTTACATTCAGAGGGTTATTCCATTGAATGACATATGTCATATGGGTAATTTGAAAAGAGATATTTCAGTGACAGGCTAGAAATGGATAGCTGCTTTCCATCGAATAAAGGCCTGCCCTCTACGGGACATTTCCTACTATTTTAATCTGGATATAGGCTTGACGCTGGTTATTCGCTTTCCACCTATGACGCCCTGATCTGATGCCACTCACGAGCCAGCGCTTCTCGATCATCCGGGTGGGCAATAGCAATCAGCGCTGCCGCACGTTCATTCAGGGTCCGACCATAGAGATTGGCCACACCATACTCCGTCACGATGTAATGCACATGAGAGCGGGTCGTAACCACCCCAGCACCACTGTTCAGCGTTGAAACCAGCCGGGAACGTCCTTTGCGGGTCCGACTCGGCAGGGCGATAATCGGCTTGCCGCCTACAGAAAGCGAAGCGCCTCGGATAAAGTCCATTTGCCCCCCCACACCAGAGATCACACGATGACCTACCGAATCAGCACACACCTGACCGGTAAGATCCACCTCAACCGCTGAATTGATCGCTGTCACCTTCGGGTTCTTGGCGATCTCATGGGGCGAGTTGACCCAGTCAATGCGTGCCTGTATGACCGAGGGATCATCATCGATAAAGTCATAGACCCGCTGGGTACCCATGATAAAACCCGACACCGTTTTACCCCGGTGACTCTTCTTACGTGAGTTATCCACCGCACCCGCTTCAATCAGATCCAGCAGGCCATCTGACCACATCTCGGTATGCACACCCAGATGCTGATGCCCATGCAGCGCCTTGAGGACCGCGTCCGGTATCGCACCAATCCCCATTTGCAACGTCGCACCATCCTCAATCAGCTCCGCGGCATGCCGCCCGATCGCCAGCTCTACCTCTCCCAGCTTGGCAGGAGCCACTTCAGGAATGGGTTCATCCACTTCTATGTAGTGATCGATCTTGGATAGATGAATAAACCCGTCACCATGTACCCGTGGCATTCGGGGATTGATCTGGGCAATGACGGTTTTGGCGGTCAACAACGCCTCCAGCGCCACATCCACACTACAACCCAAGGTGCAAAAACCGTGCTTATCCGGTGGCGAGAGGTGCATCAGGGCCACATCGATCGGCCGTTGACCAGAGCGGAAAAGGGCCGGTATCTCAGACAGAAAGCAGGGAAGATAATCGACGCGGTCACCGTCATAATAGCGGCGCATATTGCCGCCAACAAACAGATTGGCCACTCGAAAACTGGCAGCATAAGCAGGATCAGCATAAGCCGCATCACCGAATGTGTGCAGATGCATAATCTCGACATTCCTCAATCGATCAGCTTGTCTGACCAAGGCATCAACCAGTTTTAGTGGTGTAGACGACGCGCCATGAATAAAGATGCGCTGCCCGGATTCGACCACTTCCAGTGCCTCAATGGCGTTTTTATGCTGTTTCATAGTTAATTTTGAATTCCCTGTGCCGATAATAAGGCGTAGAATCGCGCCGCATAGCCAACAAGTGGATCATTCTACTTCATATTGGCGGCCTGTTAGATTGAGCTATGTCAGAAGTGAACCATGAGCAATAGTCCCGAAAACGGCACCCATCAGATCATTGCGGACAAAGAGTGCATCTTCTATGACGGTTATTGGATACGCTATTATCCCACTCCGGAAAACACGCTCGCCAACCGAAAGAAACTGATCGATGATCTAACACGCCGCGCTTTCCACCACACCGAAAGCGGTATCAATACCCCCGGTGAGCGACTGGAAGAGGCGCGGGATGCTTACGAGCAGGAACACGACCCGGCTAAAAAACGGGTAAATGGGGCCATGCTGGCCGGAGCCCTGTTCAATCGCGCATCAGACATCTTCAACGCCATCGTTGACCTGGAAGCCAAGGGCGTCAAGGTTAATCCGGATAATGAACTGATGGTTCGCTGTGGCGATTACTTTAAAGAAGCGCTGGAACTCGGCAAGCTGGTCAAACATTACAGCGGCCATGAGGGTATCGACGAACTCTGGGGCGAACCCTTCAAAGCCTTTTCGCATCCGCTCGAACAGCTCTTTGAGTCACGTTATCGTAAAATAGCCCAATCGATGAATGACATCGACCGAGTGACTGGCCAGATAGAAGCCAGCTTCTCGGGCGATGAGTATTTTGACGCCGCCATCCCCTATATCCTCAACTATTCACGCGCCGCCAAGCAGCAGATTGAATTGATCAAACAGGACAAGGCCCTCTTCACTGTCTGGCCTGATTTCGTCTCTTCCCGCGAAAAGGTGGAACTGTTTCACAACACCCTTCCCATTACCACGGATAGAGAAAAACAGCGGCATATTGATCAAGGCGTGAAGTTGATCACCGCAGGCGTCCAACTTATCACCTATCTTTCAGGTGCTAGGGTTCCCATGCCCAAGAGTACCAGTGAGTTTCTGGAACAGTGCCAATTTTATGATGAGAGCTGGTCGGCCAAGCGCTAAACCAGCTTGCCGGCCCGCTTCCAAGCGTTGTCATTAAACAAGTGGAGAAGCCGGACATCGACGATCTGACACGCACAACCATCGGGAAATTTCAGATCCGCAAACTGCTTGGAAGGGGGGCTACTGCCTCGGTTTATCTTGCCGAAGACCCTTTTTCCAACAGTGAAGTCGCTATCAAGATCGCGCATCAGAATATCTTCAGTGACCCGGTCAATGGTGCCCGTTTCAAGAAGATGTTTATCAATGAGGCCAGTCTGGCAGGTAAGTTACGCCACCCTTATATCGTGACCGTTTTTGATGCGGGAACGGAAAGGGACATGCATTACATCGTCATGGAGTACGTCAAGGGTCACACCCTGAAGCACTACACCAAACCGGAAAACCTGCTGCCCATCGATGATGTGGTAGAGATCATCTTCAAGTGCTGCAATGCATTGGAATATGCCTATCTGAATGGGCTGATTCACCGTGACATCAAACCGGCCAACCTGCTCACAACGGGTGGCACCGATATCAAACTGACCGATTTTGGGACCGCACTGCTGGCCGACTCTGACCTGACCCAGGTGGTGGATGCCGTAGGTACGCCCAGCTATATGTCCCCTGAGCAGATCATGGGTCAGG
>JAPHUG010000038.1 GCA_026197195.1 Sedimenticola sp. | reverse complement strand
GGGTTTGGGTAAAAATGCTAGCCGATAGGATCTCCGAGCAGTCGATTTACGACCACCACTACTAGAGATACCACTACCATCAGCCCGCGAATTTTCATGTGTTTGTGTTGCTCTTTCCGTTTCCGGTTTTTACAGATGCTCTTTTTTTACACGATTGATTCCTGAGATGCAAGCTGTGATTGAAAACCACTCATGCCCAGTGTGCCGCCATTATAGAGAATGAGCTGAGGACCTGAAGGTGGGTTGAGGGTCATTTCATGTTTAACCGTGTAGAAGTGTTTGACCGAGTAGACCGGGTCCATCAACAAGCCTGTCTCCCGGGCGATTGTCCAGCTCTCCCTGAGAATGGTCTTGTTGATGCTGCCGTAGGAGGCTGCGGTAGCAGGTCGTATGAAGCGTACTTCGGGACGCTGGGAGGGCAGGGGGGTCTCCATCAACGTCTCCAGCCACTGCTCGAACTGGTTATAGCGTTGCTGAAACTCTTCCGGTGTACCCGCGATCTGGGTGATATGGACCCTGGGCTGGGTCATGCCCAGCAGGCGCATCCCTAGCAGCAGGCCAATAGCACTGACCCCGGTACCACTATCGGTCCAGATATCGGTAAATTCAGTTTGCAGCTGTTCGCTGTTCAACTGCAAGTCGCCTGCCAGTGTCAGGATGCCGGGTAATACCGCTTCACTGTAGCCACCTTCCGGAATGACGGTGGTCTGGGTGCCTTCCTGGTTCAGTCGCTGGGCCGCCTCTTCCGCGATCTGTTGCACAAATGGCCAGGCCTGGTGGCTTATATAATGAATGCTTTCTGAGGGCAGCAACATGTTCAGGAGGAGATGATTGCCATTCAACGCTCTGTTTCCAGGCGACTTTACCAGGGCGGTCACGGCATAGTTCCGGCTCCTCAGCATCTGGCTCAGACCCAGGACATTATTAGAGTGTGCGCTACCTATCAAGATTACGTGACAGATGCCGCTATGCTGTAGAGCCGGGAGCAGGCTCAGGTATTTTCTGTGCTTGGTTCCGACCACATTGGCATTCAGCTCGTCTTCTCGTTTGATAAAAAGGGGAGCGGAACTGTTCTGGGGAAGATAGCCGTACAGGGGATGGCAGCGACTGTGTCCGTTCAGCTCAGGATCCAGGTGACTGGAGATAAGTTGTTGAAGTGGTTGGTTAAAGATCATTTCAGTGCTTGTTTGGTCGGGTTGATGTGACCACTGGGCGGAAATGGGATTGAATTCCAATGGCCATCAGCATAGAGTTTATTGAGTTTATTGCTCCCGTAAAGAACAAATAACAATCAAGGCCTAAGTGGGCCATGCAATAACTAAAAATGAGAAGATGAAGCGAGGGAAGGTCATTCACACTCTCAGATAGTGATTCACAATAGCCACAACAGCTGTTGATATCCTCTGGATAACACAACTGTCAGGGGCCTGTTTGTGTGTCTCTTCCAGTGATTGAATGGAATCAATATCGTTTCACTCTTAACTGAGGAAACCGCGTGTCTGAATTGGACAGGACAGATGACGGCATCTACGATCAGGATCTTCGGTCTGAACTGGAGATCCTGAATGATAAGATGGATGAGCTCGATGCACTGATCGCTCACAGGGAGTCTCGTGAGCCGTGTATCTCACCCGCAATACATTCAGTTGAACATGCTGAAGGGCTGTGGCCTGTGGCCAGCCTGGAGGGGGCCGATAGCCAGCAACTGAAAGAGACCATCTCGCTACTCAAGGCCACACTCAACTCAACCACAGATGGTATTCTGGTGCTCGATAACGACCTGCGAGTGGTTATCTACAACACCAAATTTGTCACCTTGTGGGCTATTCCCAAGACATTGGATCGAAGCGATAGCCCCAGTTGGTTCAGCGCCTTTACGGCCCCATTGATGGAGAATGCGGATCACTTTATTGCCCGTATCAGGGAGCAGCTGGCGCAGACAGACGAAGCGACCCGGGATATCCTTCGCTTTACTGATGGCCGGATATTCGAAAGCCGCTCTCACCCTCAGAAGATAGAAGGGGAGACGGTTGGTCGGGTTTGGAGCTTTCGTGATGTGACGCAGCAGCGCCAGGCCCAGGAGTTGGTGGAGTATCAGGCGACCTATGACCCCTTAACGGATCTTCCCAATCGGCGCTTGTTGTTGGATCGGCTTAATCAGACGTTGGCGCGTTGTCGGCGTCATGATCGAGTCGGTGCCCTGCTATTTCTTGATCTGGATAACTTCAAGACTATTAACGATACCCTGGGGCACCCGATAGGGGATGCCCTGTTGCAGCAGGTTTCTCGGCGTCTCACCGACTGTCTCAGGCGTGAAGATACGGCCGCCCGTCTGGGTGGCGATGAGTTCGTCCTGCTATTGGCTGAGGAGGACTCAAATATTGAGGATTACACCCAGCATGTCGACAGGGCGGCCAATAAGGTGTTGTCGGCCCTTTCCGAACCCTATGAAGTACAAGGGCACCGGCTCTATGCGACGACCAGCATCGGTGTCGCGCTGTTTCCGCAGGATGACGAGTCAGCTGATGATGTATTGATGCAGGCTGATACGGCGATGTATCGAGCCAAAGAGGCGGGCCGTAATACCCTCAGGTTCTTCCTCCCGAGCATGCGTAAGTTCTCTGAGGCGCAACTGCAGATCCAGAACGACCTTCGTCAGGCCCTGGAGAGGGATGAACTGAAGATCCTCTGGCAACCCAAACACGATTTTTCCGGTAATACGCTGGGTGCTGAAG
>JAPHUG010000315.1 GCA_026197195.1 Sedimenticola sp. | reverse complement strand
GCTTTCTTCTTTGCGACCGCCTTTTTCTTCACGGCCGCTTTCTTGGCAGGTACCTTTTTTCTCACGGCTTTTTTCTTGACGGGCTCTGGTTGGGCGCTATCTTCTGCCTCGTTAGATACCTCGTTATTATCATCCTCGGCCATCATGCTACTCCTGATTCATCTCGATATGGCATTTCTTATGGGAGGCTACTGTCCCTGCGCCGTGACGTCTATGCGCTGGATCAATCCTAACCCTAGCAGATGAGCGTTAACTCATTCGATCTTCTTATGGCGATATAGAATTACCTCGCCCCCCACACACGCAACCATTACAACAGTTTAACAAAGTCAGCGATAAGCGAGACCACCCGCGACATACCCTGGCCTATGTGTTTTTCAATCTCCACCATAGTGATAGGCCCGTCCCCTCGCCCTGCCGCCCAGTTTGCGACCACGGCACAGCAGGCATACTCAAGTTCCAATTCTCTGGCGAGCGCTGTTTCTGGCATTCCCGTCATACCGACCAGACTGCAACCATCCCGGTCTAATCGATTAATCTCCATGGCGCTCTCTAACCTCGGCCCCTGGGTGGCACCATAAACCCCGTGGGGGACAATTTGAACGTTTGCGGAATGCGCCGCGCTTATGAGCTGTTGCCGAAGTGCTTCTGAATAGGGTTGCGTGAAGTCAATATGGGTGACCTGACTGAGGTCATTTTCAAAATAGGTATGATCTCGTCCATAGGTGTAGTCAATGATCTGATCGGGAATGGCGATAACACCGGGGGCCATATCTGGCCCAATACCCCCTACAGCCGCCACACCAATAATATTAGTGACACCGATATGCTTTAAGGCCCAGAGGTTGGCGCGATAGTTCACCTTGTGCGGAGGAATCGTGTGTGCTGTGCCGTGGCGCGGAAGAAAAACCACATCACGACCGTTAAATAGACCGTGAGTCAGTGGCGCAGAGGGTTCACCATAGGGCGTATGAACCACCTCCCTGCGTATAATCTTCAATGTTTCTAACTTGGTAAAGCCAGAGCCCCCAATGATTGCCAGTGCCGACACTATTCCCCCTTGATAAAGATGCTTAGCGCGTTTACAGATCCAGATTCAGCGATGGATTCTCTTCATATTGAGCAATTAACTCTACCGCCTGTTTCCAGCGCTGATCCAGGTGCAGTGCCTCTCGAGACACCCCTTTTCTGCCATGCATGCGTATGAGCCGCATCTGCGCGGCAGGACTGCTGTAATCCCGCAATTCATCCAGGACTTCCATCGCACCCGTTGGGTTATTACAGACCAATACCATGTCGCATCCGGCTTCGATAGCGGCCCTGGCTCGCTGTGCATAGCCTCCCGCCTCCTCTGCCGCTGCCATGGTCAAGTCATCGCTAAAGATGACGCCCTTAAAACCAAGCTGTCTTCTCAATACATCCTGTAGCCAGAATGTGGAGAAACCAGCGAGTTTTGAATCGGACTGATCGTAGATGACATGTGCCGGCATAATGGCCTCCATGCCATAGTCGATCATACGCTGAAAAGGCAGTAGATCCTCCATCATGATATCGGCAAAACGTCTGTGATCTACCGGTAATTCATTATGCGAGTCTTCAGACACCCAGCCATGCCCTGGAAAATGTTTGCCTACCGCTGCCATGCCTGCTGTGTGCACCCCCTGCATCCAGGCATGGGCCAATTCAGCCACTACCAACGGTTTTCTGGCAAATGCCCGATCACCTATCACAGAGCTTGCGCCAAAACCCAAATCCAATACCGGCGCGAAACTAAAATCCACCCCCACTGAGCGCAGTTCAGCCGCCATTAGCCAGCCCACACTTTGGATGATCGATTTGGCTTTTTTGCTGTTCTGGTTATTCAGTTCGCCAAACCAGGCGGCAGGAGGCAACTTTGAGAATCCCTCTTTAAAACGCTGGACACGGCCTCCCTCCTGATCGACCGCAACCAGCAGGGGTGGGGTTCGAAGGCGATGTATCTCATCGATTAGAGCACTGATTTGTTTTGGTGACTGGTAGTTACGACTAAACAAAATAACACCGCCAGCGGCAGGATGGGTGAGCAGTTCCCGCTCCTGGCTAGTCAGCTCGTAGCCCTCAAGATCCAGCATCAACGGGCCGTGACTCATAGCGGTATATCCTTGTTCATTCTCATAATCAATAGGTTATAATGTTGTTACTATTTTGTAGTCATGCATTACAGATTAAACCCATACGGAAGTAAAGATGCGTCTTACCCACCTGCTGTTGATTCTCTCACTCTTTGCGGTACCCATTGCTCACTCAGCAGATGATGAAAAAGAGAAGGATGAAGAAGAGCCGCCGAAAGTGGCGCTCTATCACGAACTCTCTCCCTCGCTGGTCATGAATGTACAGGGAAGAGCCCGCTATATGCGCTGTGATGTACAATTAATGACCTATGATGAAGAAAAACTGGCCAATATTGTGCTGCATGCCCCCGCATTGCGCCATGCGCTGCTGCTGCTTTTCAGTGATCAACAGGGACAGGATATCAAGGATAATAAAGGCAAGGAGAAGTTACGTAAGGCCGCTTTGAAAACCGTTCAGGAGGTGATGAAAAAAATGACCGGTGATGAAGCCATCGTAGAGTTTTATTTTACCGCCTATTTTGTTGAGTAATTGGGCCTTCCAACTAATACGCCTCTCTGATCTCTACCCAATCACCCACACTGACCTGGTTAAACAAGGTCATCATATCTGAGGTATTCATGCGAATGCAGCCGTGAGAGGCGGCAGTACCAAGCGGCTCAGTCGCTGGGGTTCCGTGAATGTAGATAAAACGCCGCAGACTATCGACTGTACCCCCACGATTTTTTCCTGACTCACCCCCTGTTAACCAGAGAATCCTGGCCAGTATCCAGTCGCGCTGTGGAAACGCTGCAGCCAGTTCGGGTGTATAAAGCTCCCCTGTATAACGGCGACCGACAAAGACGGCCTGCTCGGGTAACCCCTCGCCAATTTTCAACCGGATACGATGTAATCCTCTGGGTGTACATCCACTCCCCTCTTTCTCTCCAGGGCCGTTCAATGCCGTTGAAACCGAATAGGTGGCCAATAGATCAGAACCAGAGAGCAGCGTCAGTTGTTGACGCGCCAGATCTATCTGAAGGGTCTTTGTGCCAGGTGCTACCACGTTGAGAAAGGCTTTTTTACCAGGCAGGAGTTGTAATAGCGGGCATCACCAGAGACCTCTTCTCCTGCCCAGTCAGGCCGCTCAAAACGTTCGCTTTCATCTTCCAGCTCTATCTCCGCCATGATCAAGCCCTTGTTGGCGCCTGCGAACAGATCCAGATCCCAAATATGCGCGCCACAACGTACCTTGTAGCGCGTCTTATCAATAAACGGCTGTTCTGCAATCTCATCCAGGATCTGTTCGGCATCTGTCAGTGGTATTTCATACTCATATTCAGCCCGCGTTATCCCCGTAGTGGCACTTTTAATATTCAGATGCGGCACGCCTTTGGCAATTCTGACCCGGACGGTAGCGTTCTTTTGATTCGCTACATAACCCTGTTTCAAAACTGACTCTGAAATAATATTTTCTTTCCATTTATCATTAATAACCAGAAACTTACGCTCTATTTCTTTAGCCATTTCTATTTTCTCTTTTCAAACAGGGCAATAGATTCGACATGGGCCGTATGCGGGAACATATCCATCACACCAGCAGAAATCAATTGATAACCATGCTTATGTACTAATTCACCCGCATCTCTCGCCAGCGTCCCGGGATAACAGGAGACATAGACAATACGCTTGGCTCCAAGCTTGGGCAGATGTTCAAGCACTTCCAATGCCCCTGATCGAGGGGGATCAAGTAGCACCTTTTCAAAACGCTCCCGCATCCAGGCCTCTTTTTGCAGGGACTCATAAAGATTGGCGGTATAAAAACGAGTATTGCTGATGCCATTTCGCTCAGCATTTTCCCGGGCTCGGGCCACCAATCCCGAATCACCCTCAACACCTACCACTTCGACAGCCTTTCGAGCCATCGGTAAAGTAAAATTACCCAGACCACAGAAAAGATCCAGCACCCGGTCTTCGGGCTCTATGGCCAATAGTTCAAGCGCATGGTCGAGCATGAGCCGGTTCAGGTCACTGTTTACCTGGGTGAAATCATTGGGAAGAAAGTGCAGGGTCAAATCATAGGCAGGCAAGTCATAGCTAAGAGTTACACGCTCACCATTGAGTGGTGCAATGGTCTCAGGTCCACCCGACTGGGTATAGATCGCGATGGCATGCTCAGCGCCGAACTTGAGAAGACGTTGTTCGTCCTGCTTATCAGGCGGGGTAAGGAGACGAAAGATCAGTACACAGGCCGTATCACCCATGGACATTTCGATTTGGGGAACACGCTCTTTAATGCTTAGAGAGGCTATCAAGTCAGTGAGTGGTTCTATTAGATGCCCAACTTTGGGATGCAATACCTCGCAACGGGACAAATCAGCGACATAAGGGGAGCCTCGCTCACGAAAACCGACCAGCACCTTGCCCTTTTTAATAACAAATTTTGCCCCGAGGCGGGCTTTTCTGCGATAGCCAAACGTACTGCCCGTACTAAGAGGCGGCAATACCGTCGCCGGGCTGACTTTGCCAATTCGTTGAAAGGCATCCAGTAAGGCCTGCTGTTTAGATTCTATTTGCGCCTCTGGAGCCAGATGCTGAAGTGAACAGCCTCCACACAATCCAAAATGCTCACAGTGCGGCTCAACACGAACGGATGATCGTTCATGAACCTCGGTCACTTCACCTTCATCAAACTTCTTCTGAACACGGGTATATTTAAAACTCACCGTCTCGCCGGGCAATGCGCCGTGTATAAAGACGGCTTTCCCTTCTATATGAGCGACACCACGCCCATCATGACTTAATGCATCAATGGTTACGGTGACTGGATCTTGTGGTAGCTTGCGCCGTCTTGAGCGTCCCATGAAACTTGTTGAATCCTCTCAGCTTTTGAGCCGTTAAAAAAATCAGCGGCAGCCAAAGGGCTGCCGCTGTCAGTGTACACTGTTAAAAAAGTACCGTTTATTTCTGTACCCAGGCACCCTTGGCATTCTGATACCACCAGCCGCCAGAGGCCTTTTCGACCCAGGTTCTGGCAAAGGTTGAGCGTATTTCAGGCTCCCACTCCGGATGGCCATTTGCGTCCGCTATTGCACGGTAGAGGTCACTGCGATCCTTGTTTTCATCGCTAATCAGTCCTTGAACTTTATTACGATCTTTTAACGAGATGGCACCCGCATCATGAATGGCTATCATGGCATCTCGGGTAAACCCAACGGCACCACTGTTATAGTGCGGTAACAGAGCGCTGTTACGACTTTTCATACTCGCCTGTAGTTTTCTGACGGCGGGAGAGCTGGCGTTGAAATCAGGTTGCGCTGCCTGGGCCGAGGGCACAAGGAAGTCGAGCGTCTGACTGGCCAGATATTGATAAAATGGCTGCTCCAGCGCAGCGCCTTTCTTATCAGTGCTCTTTTCACTGTCAGACTGTGGTTTGCCCAAAATGTCGTCGACAATTCTTTCTGCCGCCTCTTCTGCCTGGGCAGCAGGAAAATAGATATTGATAGTGACACAGGCCGCCAATAGCAACAGCAAACTAAATAAACCACTAATTCTCATTATTTTCATAAGGTTAACTCCTGGTACCTTGAATATAGATTACTCTATTATGGGTGCGCCACCCTGTGAAATCTGCTTCAACTTGCTGACCAGAACATGCCAGTCTGTTCGTCTGTTAAAGCCCATGATATCGATCCGGGGTATGCCTCCCCCTTTAACCAAATAATACCCTTTTTCGGCCGACTCGATACCACCCATTTGACAGACCCCGCGTTCCAGTCGACAGCTGATGCCTAAGCGGTCATAGCCGAACTCTTCAAAGAATCTCAAAAAACTGCGCGAGATGGCGCCCGAAACACCGGCCCCGCCGAGATTCGAGATATTATCAACGGCCTTTTGGTTGATGCGGTGTCGACTCTCATCATTTTCTGGTGTCTCGAAACGCGCATCAAAAGAAACGGGCTGCCAGTTTTCCAGTCTCAAGTCATCAACACGACCCGCTAATTTTCCAGTAATTTTACCAAACGAGAAGGCTCGTGTGAGTGTTTCAAGGTCAATATTTTTCATCTCCAGATTCGCCGATAGTGCCGGTAATGAACCAAACAGGTCATCAAGTTTGAGTTGCTTTATCAATATATCGCCATCAAACACCCTGACCAGAGCAAGCCCCTCCACTGCAATCACACCATCTTCATAGGCTATACCCGGAATCATCCCGGAGAGCTGTCCCGAGAGAAGGGGCCATCCCATAGCATTACTGATGGCTTCCATGGAAATGGGTGTCAGATAGCCCTGAAACCTAACCTTTGGACCTTTTTCGCCTTGCGTCAGTTCAAATTGTTCCGCTTGTAGCTTTCCATCAAGAATCGGTAGGCCGGTGGGTTGTGCCAACGCAATCCGATTACCTGACATGTTTAAAGAGAGCGATGAAGGACCCAGTGTGACTCCACCATATAAATGCCCACCCTGCCAACTCAGCTGGCTATCTTTTGTGGCTTTGTCCGACCAATTCAGTTGTCCGTTGAGACCATACAGCGCAAATTGCCCCCTGCCTGTTTCTGAGGCCTTCAACCCCTGTTCCAAATGGATAGCATCAAGCCCTAGAGAGAGGTTCGAGCTGGTCTCATCTTTATTGAGCTCAAAAGCCACCTTCCCCGCCAGCTCAATATCTTCAAACAACGGGTTTACCAGGACAGGCTGTAAATAGGCTTTGAAGAGTGCTGACAGTTCAGACGGTGATGATCTGATATTGATTGAACTCATTTTTGGGGCATCACCTAATGAGAGACCCATATCACCCGTAAACACCATGAGCTGTCCATGCCGAAAATCAATGGGCGACAGATTCAATGCTTTGGATTTCGGTTGATATGTGAGCCCAAGCTTCAGTGAAACAGACTGCTTGATGGCGGATAGATAGAAGTAGGGAGTGAGGATTTCGCCCTGCGTGAGTTGTAGCTTGTGTTCTCCTAGCCACTGGCCCCGGCTACGCTTTACTTCACCACTCCATGAACCCACCAGACCTTCACCCAGATAAGCAGATGACTGATCGGCGAAACTAAGCTGGCTAAAAGTCAGTTGCCATTGCGCATTTTTTAATTCGTTTAGCGTCCCAGACGCCCGACTGGAGAGATCAAACCTGGCTGATGCTGAAAAGGCCTTTAAAGGTTCCGCCAGCACCGGGACGAGCTGTTTTAGATGGTCCAGTTCGATGCGTTTTCCATTTGCATTGAGCCGCCAGTTATTGTCATTCAGTATCAACCTGAAATCTACGTGTGCACTTAAATATCTAACATTATTTGCCGTTAATTCATAGTCTTGTGTACTAATATTAAAATTATACTTTAAGTTTACTTTTTTCTGCTTGACTCCCCTATAGATAAATTCAGCCACACCTTTTTGACAACTGACCACAGCCTCACTGAGGAAACCTTGAGTACAGACAAGCCGTAACTGCTTAACCACTTGATCAAGTGCAGGATGATAGAGTTCGGATACCGTCAGGATGTACTGATCAGTGGGAGAGGCCAGGTGGAGTTGCACGGTGACATCTCTTGCATACCAACCTTCACGACTAAGATCCCCCACCCAGAGGGTCAACACATCAGCTGCAAAGAGTTTAGCCCCAACAGCTAACAGCAGAGCCAGAACCGTAGCCCTGATGGCCGTTGTTCGATTACTCAGCAGGAAATACACCTGTGGAGAGGTATCTGTCGCCACGATCGCAGATAATGGCGACTATGGTGGCGTCTGAAACCCTTTTCGAGAGATTAAGTGCCGCCGCGACCGCCCCGCCCGATGAGATACCGGCAAAGATGCCCTCCTTTGCCGCCAGATCACGCGTCACTTGCTCAGCCTCTTCCTGTGTCACATCCAGGGTAAGATCCACCCGTTGCTGTTCAAATATCTTCGGAATATAGGCCTCTGGCCAGCGTCTGATGCCGGGGATGCTGGCACCCTCCGCCGGTTGGACACCTACAATCTGCACCGTCGGGTTCTGTTTCTTGAGGTAGTGAGACACGCCCATGATGGTACCGGTTGTCCCCATGGCGCTGACGAAATGGGTGATTTCACCGCCAGTGTCCTGCCAAATCTCCGGGCCGGTAGACTCGATATGGGCCAACGGATTATCGCTATTAGAAAACTGATCAAGTACCCGCCCATCGCCCCGTTTTTCCATAGCCTCGGCGAGATCACGAGCACCCTCCATCCCCTCTTTTTCTGACACCAGAATAAGTTGAGCCCCATAGGCCCGCATAGAGGCACGACGCTCAACACTCAGGTTATCCGGCATGATAAGAATCATCCGGTAGCCTTTAATGGCTGCCGCCATGGCCAAGGCAATACCGGTATTGCCACTGGTCGCCTCAATCAAGGTATCACCGGGCTTAATCAGCCCCCGTTGCTCTGCATGATCAATCATGCTGAGTGCCGGCCTGTCTTTGACCGAACCGGCAGGATTGTTACCTTCCAGCTTTACCAGAATGGTATTCGTGGTTTGCCCTGGAAGCCGTTGTAGACGGACCAGTGGTGTGTGGCCAATAAATTGTTCAATGGTAGGGTATATCATCAGGCGCGCTTACAGTAAGATCCTATGAAAAAGGCACATTCTATAGTATAGAACGGGTATAGTTCGATTAAACACCATTAGCGTTTTCGATCGAACAAGTCTAACAATAACCTAACGAGAACAAAACCGAAGCATCATGATGTATCGACGAACAGGTCCAGTTTACTCCAAATGGTATTGGGGTTTGGGAATAGGGGCTCTCAGTGCCTTTTCCGTTCACGCAATGGATGCTGTATCGCCACTTGATGAGGCACTCTTTTTCAGTGATATCCCTGTGGTGCTTTCCGCCACACGGTTAAAACAACCACTGAACGACTCGCCAGCCTCAATCACCGTCATAGATCGGGCCATGATCGATGCCTCGGGTGCTATCGAGCTGGTTGACCTGCTCAGACTGGTTCCGGGATTCCAGGTTGGCCATTACACAGGCTCAAAGTTTACCGTCACATCGCATGGTAATGCCGATCGATTTGCCCGGGACATGCAGGTTCTGATTGATGGACGGTCTATTTACGATCCTGCTTTTGGTGGTGTTACCTGGAGTGACCAAGAACTGGATATTGATGATATTCAGCGGATTGAGGTCATTCGTGGTCCAAATGCCAGTACCCACGGCTCCAACTCCTTTTCAGGTGTGATTAATATCATTACCCAACATCCCTCTGAACAGCAAGGTCTGCGGGTTAAAACTGTCCTGGGTGGCGGCGGCAGGCAGCAAATATATAATCGCTACTCGGGTGTGGAAGGCGATTTGGCCTATCGAATTGCACTCAAATATGATGAGAACGATGGTTATAATTCACGCTTCGACAGCTCAGACACTCGCTGGTTAGGCGTTCGGGGTGATTATCAGATCAATAGCCAGGATGCCCTGCTATTTGAATTGGGCGCAAGTAAAGGGACAAGAGAAGATGGCTTCACTAACGATCTCGTTCAGCCTGAACGTCCTACCGAAGACCGACATACGTTCAAACAGCTGAGATGGACCCGCAGCCTTGAGCCGGGAAGCGATTTATCATTCCAGCTTTATCATAACTACCAAGAAGTAAGGGATGATTTCTCAGACCCTGATACCTATTCTCCTTTCTTAGACTTTTCACTTGGGTATGGTTTTGAATCTCAGCGTTATGACTTGGAAATGCAGCACAATTTTCAAATGACGCCTTCACAGCGATTGGTATGGGGTATTGGACTTCGCCGTGATGAAGCAAAAGGAATCTGGACCTTTAAACGAAACGACTGGATTACTCGAGACCAGTACCGACTGTTTGGCAATCTAGAATGGCGATTAACCGACCATCTCTTGCTTAATCTTGGGGGCATGTATGAAAAGTATGAAAAAAAATCCGGAGTTTTCTCCCCGAAAGTAGCATTGAATATCACTGCAGATGAATACAACACGTTTCGCTTGAGTGCCACTCGGTCCTACAGAATGCCCACATTCTGGGAAGATTTCTCAGACCAATCAATTCTACAGACGGGTACCAGTAATGTAGTCATTGACGGCTTTATCAATAGGACCAATCTAAAACCTGAATCTATCAACGCCTATGAATTGGGTTATCTGGGGAATTTTCAGGATATCGGCCTCACGCTTGACATGAAGCTATTTCATGAAGAGATCAATGACATGATTGCTGAAATAAAAGATCTAAGCAATCCGCTGCCCTCACCACCCTTCAATAGTGTGGGGTTTCTACCGTTCGAACATATCAATAGCGGCTCGCTCAACATCAATGGCTTTGAAGTAGGTTTACGATGGGATCCTTCGCCCAGAAGTATGCTGCATTTTGGATATAGCTTGACTCACGCCTATGGCAATCAACTGAGGAGAACAAACCCCTCGGCCACAAGGGAACTTAACAACCGCGTCCCCAAATTAACTGCCAGCATAATGGGAAGCCATCAGTTTGATAATGGCATCAAAGTCAGTTCTGCTTACTACTACATGGATGAGGTCACTTGGGCAGGAGATGGCGACCATATCCCTATCAACAGACGCTTGGATATAAAACTAACTAAACCCTTCGAGTTTGAAAAAGCCGACGGGGAACTCTCCCTGATCTTACAAAACATCGGTCCTGACAATGATTACCAGGATTTTCGTAACGATAACATCTGGGATAGCCGCGTCTTTCTTGAAGCGCGTATGAACTGGCATTGAGCTAGATTGGTCAAACGATCAGGAATATCGTTTTCACAAGGAGGTTAAGTGCTGTTTTTTGCTTTTTGTTTTATGACAGGTCGTGCCAAGTGCCCTTTCAGAGGGTAGCAGACAAATGGCTCCTTAAACGCCCGTTCATCAGGACGGGTGCAAATTTCTTTTTCCGTATAATAATCCTGTTTTCACTCCTTGGCTCTGTAGAAAGCCCTGCCTCAGAGGGCACGATTCTTGTGCTGAGCAGTGGAAATGCACCTGTCTATAAAGTCATAACCCAAAAGCTCAAAGAGCAGATCAGCCGTTCTTGCAGTGACAATACCGGTAGCTGCCACGATCACAGGCTCTATGATCTAAACTCAGATAAAAGCGAGGTCAGCCTGGTCATACCGGCAAAAACCAAGCTGATCATCACTCTTGGCTTAAAAGCGGCCAAAGCCGTGAAGACTTTGAATACCGGGCTACCGACTGTCCATGCACTTCTTCCAAAAAAGACAGCCGACCAAGTGATCACATCACCTAATCAAACGGCCATCTATCTCGATCAGCCAACCGAAAGGCAATATAAACTGGCGCGGTTGATTAAAACCGATCCTCATATCGGCTTGCTGTTGGGTAAAAACACAGCCTTGGCAGAAAACGATTTTTTACGTATTGCGCAGCAACTATCGATTCCTGTCTCCTATCGCCTGGTGGAATCTGAAGAACAAGTGGGCCCCTTGTTAAAAGAGCTGCTGGAAGAGAGCAACATATTATTGGCACTGCCTGATCCCAGCGTGTTTAATCAACGGACTATCTTTAACATACTACTCTCCAGTTATCACAACAAAGTCCCCGTCATTGGGTTTTCATCGGCCTATGTCAAAGCAGGCGCATTGATATCTGCCTTCTCCAAACCGGAAGATATTGCTCAACATCTTGCAGAATTCAGTACGGCCTTCCTGCATTCCGGGAAAGATACCCTGCCGGCACCGGTATACCCCAAATATTTTAGTGTAGAGGTTAATCGTAGTGTCGCGAGATCTCTTGGCATTTCCATGCCTGACGAGCGAGAGATTATCCAACTCATGAGTAATGATACGAAGCAATGAGAAGAAGATATCGCCAATCCAGAATAAAGATCAGAGCGTTGCTTTTAGGTATCGTGCCTGCAGCGATTATGGCTTTGACACTGACACTTTACCTGATCACGGCCCAGCTAGATAATCTGGAACTGGCCTTTAAGGAACGGGGTAACGCCATTGCTCAGGAAGTTGCAGCAGCCAGTGTCTATGGTATTTTCAGCGGAGACAGGGAATCACTCACCACCAATCTTGAATCCATAGCCAAACGAAAAGATATCATTTCAATCATTGTAAATGACCCAAAGGGTAAATTGATAACCCGTGTGGATAACAGGAGCCGAGGCCCATCTCCGGAAGAGGTCGAATCGGAGTTTTTCACCTCTTCTGTTCTCAGTGGATATCAGTCCGTTAATATTTCAGATTATCCTGATCAACTGGAGGCATCTGGTGACAGTAGCATTCCCATCATCATTGGATCAGTTATAGTCGAACTGGATCGAACGCGCCTGTTATTGCAGCGGCATGATTCCATTCGTAACAGTCTGATCATCAGTATCACTGGACTCGTCGCTACAGCACTTATCGCCCTACTACTCAGTCACAAGATAACCCGACCGTTGTCTCAATTGACACAAGCGGTCATCCGAATGAAGCACGGTGATTTTTCTGTTACTGTCCCGGAAAATTCCAAGGGCGAATTAAGAAGCCTAGAGGAAGGCTTCAATGCTATGGCGAAAGAGTTAAAGCACTCTCAGGAAATACTGCAGCATCAGGTAGACCGGGCTACAGCGGATCTGACCCAGACAATGGAGGCATTGGAGATTCAAAACGTAGAATTGGATCTTGCCCGTAAACGCGCGCTCAAGGCCAGCCAGGCAAAATCCGAATTTCTAGCCAGTATGAGCCATGAAATACGGACACCAATGAACGGTGTCATTGGGTTTTCCAACCTGCTCATGAAGACAAAGTTAACAGTAGAGCAAAAGGAGCTGGCAGAGACCATCGAGAAATCCGCAACGGGGCTACTCAGCATCATTAACACCATACTTGATTTTTCAAAACTCGAATATGGAAAGCTGGAGCCAGAGTATGCCCCCCTTGATATTCGTTCCTGCTTTGAAGAGCCGATAGCACTGCTGGCACCCTCAGCCCATGATAAGCAAGTTGAACTGGTATTACTGATCTATTCCGATGTACCTGATCACTTGATTGGTGACGAAACCCGCATTAGACAGATACTCGTCAACCTGGTAGGAAATGCGATTAAATTCACCCATCGAGGTGAAATTATCGTGCGCGTCATGTTGGAAGATGAAACAGACGACACCTGTTTTATCCAGTTCTCTGTCACCGATACCGGAATAGGTATTAACGACAATATACAAAAAGACCTATTCACTTCGTTCCAACAAGGCAACAAGAACACCAGCAAAACCTATGGCGGTACCGGACTCGGGCTCAGTATCAGTAAAAAATTAGCTGAGTCAATGAAAGGAAGAATTACCTTGGAGAGTATAGAGGGCAAAGGCTCCTGTTTTCGTGTCAGTCTTGCATTACCCAAATGCAAAATCATCGGTGATGAAGAATCACCTGAATTACTGGTTTCAAAAAAATGCCTAATACTCGATCAACATGTTTTAGCACAGCTCTCAATGACCCATCGCCTGGAAAGTCTTGGCATGATTGTCACGGAGGGAAACTGGCAACATCTGGACAACTCTATCATAGCGGACCAGGACATCCTGATTGCTGGATTTTCTTCAACCGACATTCAATCAGGTATTGTCCCTAGCAAACTGCAAAAAATAAAAGACCTGCATCCTGACAATCTACTTATTCTTTTAAGTAGCTCTGACTCAGTCGAGATTCAGTCAATTCACGAGCTTGCAAATGCACCCTGTATCTCCAAACCGGTCAGCCAGCCTGTCTTGGTGCGAACCCTTGAGCATATTTTCCAGTATGCAGATTTTCCTGATTCAGAATTTTCTCCTCTTATTATTGATAGTGAACCCCTGTTTACAGGCAAACGTTTTATCATAGCTGATGACAATCCCATTAATCTTCAACTGATCTCAACAATTCTGGCTGCATCGGGAGCCACCATTATCGAAGCAGAAAACGGTGTTGAAGTCATAAGGGAATACAATAAAAACAAACCTGATCTTATTATCATAGATGTGCACATGCCGATTATGGATGGCAAGGAAGCGACGAGAAGGATTCGTGAAATGGAAGGTGAATTACATAAGACCCCCATTATCGCTCTTTCGGCCGATATTATCCCAGAACACCGAGATGAACTACTCTCATCCGGCGTCGATATCTATCTCACCAAACCGATTGATGATAAAAAGTTATGGGCTGTTATTAATGCCCTACTAGGATCAGATATCTTGCCTACATCGATCATAACCACAAACAGTTTAGTAGAAGAAGAGACCAAATCAAATAAGGATAGTGTTTTACCCGTACGTGACATGGATGAAGTATTAAGAATAACAGGTAATCGTGAAGAACTTGCTGTAGATATGTTCAACAATTTTATGGTTGATTTACCCAAGCAACTGGATCTACTCAATCACCATTGTACAAATAGCGACTGGAATTCACTTGGGGAAGTTGCTCACAGACTGCATGGTGCCTGTGCCGTTTGCGGTGTCCCGGCACTTAAAGCCGCTATAGAAAAACTTGAGCATCTTGCAACCATGGAATCAGAATCAGAAATCATAACAGCGTTACAGCATGTATCCCTTTGCTGCAATGACCTGTTTAATATTGAAAATGAAACTTCTACTAAAATTGAATCATAGTCCTCGCTGAAGGATAAGAGCCCTGAACAAAAAAGAGAGAGCGAATTGAGTGTAGATCAGGACAAACTGGAACGACTTGTTGAAAAGATGCCCACTTTTCCGCAGAGTGCCCAGCGGGTTATGGAGATTTGTGCGGATATCAACTATTCCACACAGGAACTGGTATCGGTTATCGAGCGTGACCCCATTATTACATTAAAAGTATTGAAACTGGTCAATTCCGCCTATTTTGGACTTTCCAAAAAAATTACATCAATAAAACATTCTGTTGTTTATGTGGGAAGCAATACCATTAAGAATATTGCCATTGCAATAACCACCATTGGTATACTGCCTAAGGTTGCCCAGGCAGGGGTTAGCCGAACCCACTTTTTAACCCATAGTTTAACCACTGCGGTACTCGCTAAACTCATCGGTCGTTCTAAAGGCATCCCGGAGAATGAGCTTACAAACTTTTATATTGCAGGATTACTACATGACATTGGCGTGATCCTGACAGCTCAATTAGTCAAAGCAGAATACAAGCAAGCCATAGATCTTGCCCGATCAGAATCGCTACCGCTCCACGTTGCAGAGCAGAGCGTACTGGATTTCAATCACGCAGAGGCGAGTGCTTTGCTGGTTGAAAAATGGCAATTCCCGGAAACCCTGGTCAACTGTATTAGGAATCATCACAGGATTGAAGAAATTGAATCACCGACTGCCATGGAGCATTCTGTATTTATTGCCAATCAACTTAGCAAACTGATGGAAGATGATGCTGATCGCATTTCAGCCGTAGAAGATATACCGGCCATAACTCAAGCATGGCTTGGAAAACCGTTGGATTCCATCATCGAGTCACTGGACGACTTTTCAGAAGAGATGGAACGTATTAAGGCATTTATGGCTTTATAACAAAGAGGAACCTCAATGCAGATTACCTTTTATGGTGTACGTGGATCAATACCTTCACCAGGCCCCGATACCGTCCGCTATGGCGGTAACACAACCTGTATTGATGTAATGACTGACAACGGCGATAGAATTATTCTGGATGGAGGAACAGGGATACGCCAACTGGGGCTTGATATGATGAATCAACTCCCTGTACAGTGCTCGATTTTTATTACCCATACGCACTGGGATCATATACAGGGTCTCCCCTTTTTTACACCGCTCTTCGTGCCCGGTAATAAAGTCGATTTCTATGGTGCTTTTGATCCCGTCTACATGAAAGACCTACGTTCGATTCTTGCTCAACAGATGGAGTACTGTTATTTCCCGATCCGTGAAAACGAGTTAAAGGCCACCCTCAGTTATAATTCACTGAAAGAAGGCGATGCCATTCAGGTTGGATCGGCCACTGTGACCTGCATTCTGCTCAATCACCCCGTGCTGAATTTTGGCTATCTGATTGAAGCAGATGGAAAGCGCTTCTTTTTTACCGGTGACAACGAATCTCCGGTCAATATCTATCAACCCGGCGACGATGATTTTGCCGAATATCAGGAACTGATAGAGGAACGGGAATCACATATTATTGATTTCATACGGGGGGTGGATTGCATTGTCATTGATGCCCAGTATACAAAGGAAGAGTATTTTGCAAGTAAGATAGGCTGGGGCCACGGCTATTTTGAAAGCAGTATTCAATTGGCCGCAAAAGCTGGTATACCGCAAGTGCATATCACCCACCACGACCCTACCCGTACAGATGATCAGTTGGAGGCTATTTTTCAGCAACTCGCCCATAAAGGCGCTATTCCTGACGGCATGCAGGTACACCCGGCAAAAGAGACGTTTAAGATACAGCTATAATGCGTGTGCTGTTAGACAGATCAACTTTTAAACAGTCGGCGCTCTTTAACAAACAGCTCGGAACAGATCACGACAAGCAGGATAGAGAGATAGATCACATAGACGCCTATCATGGTCTGCGGCATGGTAAAACCAAAAAACTGCCACTGTATCTCATCACAGAAGCCTGTTGGCTGAAACAACCAGGGAATCCATTCATCAAGTTTAGCCCAGGAGGGATAATTGGCGGCGAAGTCACAGGTGTTCGATGGTGAAGGAAAAAGTTGTATACCTGTGTGTTTCAATGCCAGGAAAAGCCCCCAGGAAGCACTCGCACCCCAGATCAATAGCGCCATCCAGCGAATCAACAACAACGCCGGATAGAGCATGGCCACCAAGCCGGCGATTACAATCCCAGCAACCGCCGTTCTCTCATAAACACACAATACGCACGGATCCAGCTTCATCTGATACTGAAAATAGAGTGCAGCAAATTCAAGCAATAATGCGCTGATCGCCAGCAGCAGCCAAGGTGAACGGCGGACAGCTATACGTTTAAAAAATGTCAACATAGGTGATTACAAAAGACCAGGCTAAAAGACCAAGATTAGAGACCGTTTATTTTGAGTATCCAGCGAAATAAGTCTACCATAAACTAGCCCTATTACCTCAGCATCTCAACCAAAAGTAATGCCTTGCGCCAATGGTATCTCAGTACCGTAATTTATGGTGTTGGTTGATCGGCGCATGTAGTTTTTCCAGGCATCGCTCCCTGACTCTCTACCCCCACCGGTCTCCTTCTCCCCACCAAATGCCCCGCCAATCTCCGCTCCAGAGGTGCCAATATTCACATTTGCCAACCCACAGTCAGAGCCAGTAGCAGAAAGGAACAACTCAGATTCACGTAAATCTGTCGTAAATATGGCTGACGATAGGCCTTGTGGCACATTATTGTGGATGGCAATAGCTTCATTAAAAACCCGGTAGCGCATGACATAGAGAATGGGGGCAAACGTCTCTTGTTTGACTACATATGCGTTGCTCTCTATCTCAATAATGGCAGGGTTGACGTAATAGCCACCCGGCTTATCCTGAACGGAAACCCGCTCACCACCGCAATGGAGTATTCCGCCTGCCTGCTTGGCATCAGCAATCGCTTGTTGCATTGAATTAAAGGCCTGTTCGTCTATCAGGGGACCAACCAAAGTTG
>JAPHUG010000156.1 GCA_026197195.1 Sedimenticola sp. | reverse complement strand
AGAAAAACGCGTTAATGTTTCTATCAGCTTGGTGAATATCAATCGAGTCTGACCCCATTGATCTGTAAATGGGCAAAAGGAAAAGTTACTGACCGGAATAGACTATCTGACCGGTGGGGCGAGTACACCTGCTTTGGTACTAGCGGATGGATTTAGAGCGGGTGAAGGAATGCAGCGTGTTGTCAGGCAATCGCTGGGTGGATACCTGACAAACTCAGAACGTTATGCGCTTGAGGAAGCTGTAGCGGCAGTGGAATCAGGATCGGTGCTGAATTTGTCATCAGACTTGGCAAAGGTGACGGCTCGGGCGCTTAAGAATAATGGGAACTTCCTTACGGGCTTCAAAAAATACCTGGATGAACGGACAAATGAAACCGATGTGCAGGATGATTTTATAGCCCATGTAAATTTCTTCTCTGTGGTTATGGCGGAAGAGATCGGTCGCAATTTTGAGACCATGGTTGATGATAAAGCCCCAGAGTATATGCGCTCAAAAGCCACGGTAGCAGTTGCCGCAGAGGTATTGCTACTTGTGGCGGAAGAGGCCAGGTTGGTAAAGTATGCGAAAGGAACGAAACCGGATGGGAAAGGATCGCTGGCCGAAGATGCTGGGGGGCATGTTTCTGGGAAGGGGGGGGCTGATAAGCTGATCGCGGATAGTGACTTTGGGGCGTTGAATCAGAAGGTTAAGGTTGTTTCAAGTAGGTTTGATACAGCTACTCGGGTTACGCCTGAGAGTCTTGGTATTAATGCGATATCTGAAAATCAAAAGCTAGTATCCATGTGGACCGACTCTCTGAAGTATTTAAATACAGCACAGACTAAGGCTGGCCATAAATATCGAACGTACCTTGATGCTATGTCGTCAGGCAGCGTCTCGAAAGATGTTGCAAGGTCTGCATACGAAGAAGTTGCTGTACAATTCCGTAGAAGGTTGAAAGCTGCACAAAATGATGGTGAAACTTTCGAAGGGTTTAATTTTGAAAGGATACATCATTGGAACTGGCCAATAGGCGACTTCCCTGCCGACGCGACAAATGCTAATAAGTTGTTCCCGTTACCTCATGATAGACATATGGATATTCACAGAGCTGTGACGATAGGGCCACACCCAACAAACAGTCCCATTGATCCAATAAATATAATGGAAGAACCACCGCAAAGCTTATTGCCAGATAACTATTTAGAGAGTAATTGAATTATGATGATTTTAGGCGATAAAAGACAGAAACTGATTGATGACCTGATTTTGAGTGATTCATTAAAGAAGCTCACTGTTGGAGGCTTTGTTCATGATGAGCTTGAGTTTAGATGTTTGAAGCTCAAATATTCTTTAGAGCCGGAAGATTTTTCTCCGGCGGGGCTTGATGTGATTCCGCTGTGGGAATCGGATGCATCAATTACTGGTTTCTATCAAGATGGCAACTCTGAGCCTGTATTTATTCATTATTATATTGACGATATCGATGACTACAAAGTAGTGGGTAGGAGTATTGCTGATTTAGTGGATTTTTTGGTTGGAGAATACGTCGAATATGATTTTGAAAAAGAAGTTAGAGATTTGTTGCTGAAAACCAGTAAAACCCAGTGATCAATGGGGTCCGACTGAATCTCCCTCGAGTTTAACGGAGACTTTTAATGAGCGACACTATGTCGCCACTGGAGTTTCTAAATGACACGAAAACGTAATCCATATAAGACATATACCAAAGAATTTGAGCTGGAAGTAATCCGGCTCATGGATGAATCCGATTAGACGCCAACTGAAGTGGTAGGTCTTGGACGCCCACCCATTGACACCGATGGTCGGCTATTCATAGTGAAAAGATTTGTAGTGTATATAGTGCAGTTGTTTAACAGGGGATAATAATTATGAGGAATCGGATATTGCTATTGGTTGTTGCGACTTTTGTGTCTGGTTGCGTTACAACTGGGTACTCAGGAAAAGGCGGAATGACTGCTCGATCGATAAAGCCAGACGTGTATGAGTATCATTATAAAAATGGTTTCACAGGGGTGGATGCAATGGGATGGGGTCCAAACTTGCAATATGCCTGGTCTAGGATCGGTGCTGGTATTACTTGTGGTATTCCATTCAACAAAGATGCTTTAGTTGATAAATTGGTGGCCAAATATGGCCATAGTGAATTTGTTCATGACATGAATGGAATCATGTTCCACCATATGCAAAGCAAGAAAATTGATAGCTTTTGTACTGCTGATCGTTTGGAAGAGGTCAAGCAGATAATTTCAGAAACTGAGGTCGAGAAATTATAGCGTGGGATGCAGTGTTAGTGAGTGGTGTTGGTTTTAGTACTGATTGCCGATTGATAGTTTTCTTATTTAGGATGTGATTGTTTAGACAAGAAGTCATGGAGATTTAAATATGAAATGGAATGTTGTTACGCTTTTCTTTATAGCATTATTTGGATTGAGCGCCTGCGCAACAAATACGTATAGGGCAGAATTGAGTGCTGTTGAGAGTCTTCCAGAAAAAATAAGGCTGTCAGATAAAGGCGGTTATATCAGGCAGTATGTGGGTGATGATCAGTATCAAATATCATTCTATTCTGACAATAAGTACAGTAGTGCAATTACTGCGGCTGAATATACGCTTCTAGGTGCCGCTGAAACAACGTTGTCGAACCATAAAGCGTACTTCAAGATTATCAACGCAAATAAGAGCGGTACCCAACTGAATGTCCTGATGTCTGACAAGGCCAGAAAGGAAGAGTTGAACATACTTGGCATGAGAAGCGGTAAGGTATTCTCAGCAAGAGAGGTGCAAACAGGAATTAGGAATAGAAAAAGTCATGGTTTTGACTAATGGTTTCCACGAAAAATTATGTGGAAAACAAAAGTCAAAAAACTCAAAAAAACCCGGGTCAGATCACAGTTTTCCCTAATGTATCGCCTTATTTGTTGAGCCTGATAAGGGTATCTTACCGATAGCGTGTTTCCACAAAGGAGGCGATGCCACGTAAGCCGACGTTTGTGTGGACGGATGTACATCAGCCTATTGTTCATAGTGTCGCTCAGTAAAAGTTTCCGTTAAACTAAGAAAGGTTCAGAGTGAATCCACCCCCAGGGACGGCCACAGTAATTGAACCAGAATATTTTACGGTTAGCTCACTAAAGACCCAGCCCTCTATTCATTATGTTGTTCACTCTTCGGCCTACCCTTTCCGGCAGTCATTATAGAAAAAAGCCTCTATTCCTTGTCGCGTTGTTGCTATTGGTTTTCTCTGTGTCTGCAAGCGCGGGCATTTTTAGTT
>JAPHUG010000274.1 GCA_026197195.1 Sedimenticola sp. | reverse complement strand
CCACACTGCGGTTACGATCCCGGTCATCCCGCTCACGTATCTCCGCAATCAGACTCCCTAGATTAGCACTTAAACCCTTCTCTATCAACTGGTTATATCGACGTTGCGCACGTTCTTCCGCGCTGGCATCCAAAAATATTTTTACGGCTGCATCGGGGAAAACCACACTACCCATATCCCGGCCATCTGCAACCAGCCCCGGGGCAATGGCACAGGCCCTCTGCCACTCAAGAAGCGCAGACCTCACCTCAGGCACAGCGGCCACTTTTGAGGCGGAATTACCGGCCTGCTCGGTACGAATCAGCAAGCTGACATCCTCGTCATCCAGTAGGATACGGCCAGGTTGAAACTCAACTTTCATGCTCAAGGCTAACTGTGCGAGCGACTCGGCATCATCCAGGGCAACACCCGATTTTTCAGCAGCATAGCCAAGCAGGCGATAGAGTGCCCCGCTGTCAAGGCAGCGCCAACCTAACTGATCAGCGACCTGGCTGGCAATCGTACCTTTGCCCGACCCACTGGGACCGTCAATCGTTACCACAGGTACCATTTAATTCTCCACCGATGTACTAATAACCAGGCCTGCGCCTGATGCCAGTTCAGTAAAGCCAGGGAAAGAGGTATTCACATTACTGCAGTCATCGATGAGTATCTCCCCCTGGGCACGCAAGGCGGCTATGGCAAACGCCATGGCAATACGGTGATCACCGTGACTGTTTACTCGTCCGGTCTGCAACGGCACACCCCCTTCAATCACAATACCGTCAGGGGTGGGGGTTACATCAGCCCCCAACGCTTTCAGTCCATCGGCCATCACCTGGATACGGTCACTCTCTTTTACCCGTAACTCCTCAGCACCCGTCAAGCGGGTTACACCCTCTGCACAAACTGCCGCAACGAATAGCGCGGGAAATTCATCAATCGCCAGGGGCACCTGCTCTTCAGGGATATCGATGCCATGCAGCTTGGCTGAACGTACGCGGAGATCAGCCACCGGCTCACCCCCCACCTCACGCCGATGCATAACCTCAATATCCGCCCCCATCAGCTTCAGGATAGTGATCACCCCATCCCGGGTTGGGTTGATACCGACGTGCTGCAAAACAATATCAGAATCAGGTGCGATCGAAGCCCCTACCAGGAAAAAGGCGGCTGATGAAATGTCGGCGGGAACATCAATATCACAGGCGGTCAGTTTTCCTCCTCCCTTGAGCGAGATCGTACTGTCCTGTTTCTGAACTGAATAGCCAAAGCCCCTCAGCATTCGCTCGGTATGATCTCGGGTCGGTGCGGGCTCTGTTACTCGGGTTTCACCCTCCGCATAAAGACCCGCCAATAATAGGCAGGATTTTATCTGGGCACTTGCCACGGGCAACTCATAATCAATCGCCTTGAGTGCATTAACCGGATGAATAGTCAGCGGCGCTGTCCCACTTTCCGTCGTCTCTACAGCGGCACCCATTTTGCTCAGCGGGTCCGTGACCCGCCGCATCGGACGTCCTGAAAGTGAACTATCCCCTACCAGGGTGATTTCAAGTCCCTGTCCAGCCAGCAATCCAGAAAGTAACCGCATGGATGTGCCTGAGTTACCAAGATCCAATGAAACCTGGGGTGCCTTGAGTCCATGCATTCCAACACCCTGGATAGTAACCCGGCCCTGTTCCGGCCCCTCAATGGTTACCCCGAGCGACCTGAAGGCCTTGAGTGTGGCCAGGCTATCTTCGCCTTCAAGAAAACCGGTGATGTGAGTGACGCCCTCTGCGAGCGAGCCAAGCATAATGGAACGATGGGAAATAGATTTATCTCCCGGTACCCTGAAGGTGCCTTTCAGCGCGCCACCAGGCTGCACATGAAAGACCATATTTTCAGTTGAACTCAATGGAGTCTCCAGCATTTAACACGGTAGGAAAGGGCCGCACAGCTTAGCCTGAAATGGGCCTTAAGTAAATATCAAACTACATGAATAAACAATGAGTTAGCTGTTAAAATGCGATTACACCCTCGCCACAGACGGAAGAAAACAGGATAGAAAACACTTGCTGTTACTG
The DNA here is from genome assembly GCA_026197195.1 of Sedimenticola sp. Taxonomy (GTDB): domain Bacteria; phylum Pseudomonadota; class Gammaproteobacteria; order Chromatiales; family Chromatiaceae; genus Sedimenticola. The sequence goes on along the minus strand of JAPHUG010000274.1, from coordinate 6,661 downwards.
TTCCAAAAGTGCATTTAACTCCGCTTCATTCAGAATGGTAATCCCCAGCGCCTCAGCTTTGGTTCGCTTCGAACCTGCCTCCTCCCCCGCCACCAGGTAATCGGTCTTTTTGGATACACTGCCCGTCACCTTAGCTCCCCGTAGAACAAGACGTTGCTTGATCGCTTCGCGCGGTTCACTGAGCGTACCGGTAATGACAAATACCTTACCCGTGAGTGTCTGGCTCGCCGCGTCAGGGATTTCAATGGGTGGCCAGTGAATACCGGCATCCAGAAGCGACTGAATAACTTCAAGATTGTGCGATTGCCGGAAAAAAGCGACCACATGCTCAGCCACAATCGGTCCCACATCTGGCACCAACTGAAGGGCTTCCGCATCCGCCAGTTTCAAGGCATCCAGCGAACCGTAGTGATTCGCCAGTGAATGGGCCGTTGTTTCACCCACCTCACGTATACCCAATGCAAAGAGAAAACGACCCAGCGTGGTCTGCTTGCTCTTTTCCAGGGCCTTCAGAAGATTTTCAGCTGACCGTTTTCCCATTCGGTCCAGTTTTTCCAGGACAGGCAGCGCCAGTCGATAAAGATCCGCCGGAGTTTTTATCAGCTCCTGTGTGACCAGTTGATCCACCAGTTTGTCGCCCAGACCCTCAATATCGAGGGCACGCCGGGATGCAAAGTGCTTGATCGCTTCACGTCGCTGGGCGGGGCAGAACAGGCCGCCACTGCAACGAGCCACCGCCTCTGATTCATCACGAATTACGTCTGAATCACACACTGGGCAGTGATCCGGCATCTGAAACAACAGCGCATCTGGGGGCCGTCTATCGGGTACAGTGCGTACAATCTGAGGAATAACATCGCCTGCCCTGCGAATGATGACAGTATCACCAATGCGTATATCCTTGCGCTTGATCTCATCCTCGTTATGCAGTGTGGCATTAGTGACTGTGACGCCTGCAACCGTGACAGGCTCAAGCCTGGCCACCGGGGTAAGCGCCCCGGTTCGACCCACCTGAATATCAATTGCCAGCAGACGGGTCATCTCCTCCTGGGCTGGGAATTTTTGTGCGATCGCCCAACGTGGCGCCCGGGAGACAAAACCGAGCTGTTTCTGCTGTTTGAGGCTATCCACCTTAAACACCACACCGTCAATTTCGTAGTCCAGGGTTGCCCTTCGCTCACCGATCAGACTGTAGTACGCCAGACAACCCTCAACACCCTCCAGGACCCGCATCTCCGGAGAGACTCTCAGCCCCCAGTCGGCCAATCGGCGGATACTGCCGCTCTGAGTCTCAGCCAAGGGGCCATCTGAAATTTCACCAAAACCATAGCAATACATGGCCAAGGGACGTTGCGCAGTGATCCGGGAATCGAGTTGGCGCAACGAACCTGCAGCAGCATTCCGGGGATTGGCAAAGCCTTTCTCTCCTTTGGCCAATGCCTGCCGGTTCAATTGATTGAATCCCTCAAGGGGCATGTAGATCTCCCCTCTGACCTCCAGGATGGCAGGCCAATCGTCCCCCATAAGCCGAAGTGGAACAGAGGGGATGGTACGTACATTCTGTGTAACATCCTCACCCTGACTACCATCTCCCCGAGTGGCGGCCTGAACCAACACGCCGTTCTCATAGCGAAGACTGATTGCCAGGCCATCCAGCTTGGGCTCGGCGACATAGTGCACAACATCAGTGGCAACAAGCCGTTCCCTCACCCGGCGATCAAACTCCATCATCTCCTGATCCGTAAAGGCGTTATCAAGCGACAGCATTGGAACTTGATGCTGAACTTCACCAAACCCTTCAAGCGGTTGACCACCCACACGCTGAGTCGGTGATTCCGGTGTTATCAATGAGGGATACCTGGCTTCCAGCGCCTGTAGCTCGCGCATCAGCCGGTCATATTCACTATCCGGGACTTGCGGGTCATCCAGAACATAGTAGCGGTAATTGTGCAGATTGATCTGCTCGCGCAACTCGGCTGCGCGATTAAAATCTGAATCGGGGATGGTCATCTTTTGCTCAGGGCCAACTGTACCTGGCGACGGTGTTCAAGAATTTTTTCACGGATGTGTTCAATGGTCTGCTTACTCAACGCGCTGTGTGTTTCATCCTGTAACTCGCCATGCAACAAGGCGGCTATTCTTTCGGCAGTAAAAAGCATGTCAGAGAATGCGGCCAATCCATCTTTGGGACCGGGCAGTTGACCAAATAAAACCAGCCCGGGAGTGGCGAAATCAGCCATCTTGTCTAAAGGAAAAACACCCGGCTCAACCATGCTGGCCATACTAAAAACCACGCGTGAATCAGGATCGTCCGAGGCGTAGCGATGAAATATGTTCATATCACCATGCCTGAGCTCTACATCCCGGGTCACACGCATAATGTCATCACCGGTAAACGGATTTTCAGGTGAGACCACATTGATCTGCAATATCAGTCCTGGAAGCCCCTCTTGCATGAAGGTGTCAGGCTCATCTAGGGAATCATCTGCTGTAAATGAAAAAGACTCCTGACGATCCAGCATTACCTCATCCAGATCTTCATGCGCAATTGAATCGAGCTGCCTCAGCTCCTCATCAAGATCTTCATCCTGTTCAAAGCGGTGGGCTTCCTCAGATTCATCAGGCGCATCTTCATTAACAGCCTCAGGTATAGAAGCCGCCCCACTCCAACTGGGATCAACACGCTCTTCAGGCTGTTGTTCAACGGCATCTGAACGGGGCATTTCCCCGTCATCAAGCTGCGCTTTGCGAATGGCATGTACTTTGGCGTTAACCTTCTTATGGCGATCCCAAAAATAGATCCCCAAAATCAGGCCAACACCGGCCAGAAACAAGATCAGACGAAGTATATCGGCATCCATTCTTCTATCTATTTAATCGTTATGTTATGCGGTAAATCATACCGCCCTGTTATCTTAGTTGATACGCCTATTTCAGTTCCGGCATTGATTACATTGCCGCCAGTTCAGCGGCCTCACTAATATCCACTGACACCAGTCGAGAGACACCGGGCTCATGCATGGTCACACCCGTAAGCTGATTGGCAATCTCCATGGTGATCTTATTGTGACTGATGAATATGAACTGCACCTGCTCTGACATGGATTTCACCAACTCACAGAAACGCCCCACGTTGGCATCATCCAATGGTGCATCCACCTCATCGAGCATACAGAATGGGGCCGGATTGAGTTCAAAAATAGCAAACACCAAGGCTACTGCGGTGAGTGCCTTTTCGCCACCCGACAGCAGATGAATACTCGAATTTCGTTTACCCGGTGGACGGGCCATAACGGTTACACCGGTATCCAGCAAGTCTTCCCCGGTCAGTTGCAGATAGGCATGTCCACCACCAAACAGTTTAGGGAACTTCTCCTGTAGTCCGCTATTGACCTTATCAAAGGTCTCCTTGAAACGGGTGCGGGTCTCGCGATCGATCTTACGAATGGCATTTTCCAGGGTTTCCAGCGATTCAGTCACATCAGCATGCTGGGCATCCAGGTAATTCATTCGCTCAGATTGCTCCTGGAATTCATCAATCGCCGCCAGGTTGATCGGCCCCAGACGACGAATTCGGGCATCCATCTGTTCTACCTGCTGCACCCACTCATCAATAGTCGCCTCACCGGGTAGATCAAGAAACAGCTGCTCGCGCTGAAAATCGGTCTCTTTTAGCTGCTCTTCAACTGTTCTGCAACGGATCAACACCTCTTGCCGACTCATGCGCGCCTGATCAAGCGCGCTCCGCTGTTTCAGCACTTCCTGTTCCGCACCGGCCCTGCTCTGTTCCAGCTGCCTGACCGTCGCATCAATCGCCTCTAGCGATGACCTGACGGTAGCCAGCTCAGCTTCAATTTGAATACGGAGTGCCAATTTGAGTTCCAGTTCCTGCTGATTTTCCAGCAACGGCATCTGGCTCTCTTCCAGCGACTGAACCAGTTCATCACGACGTTGAGTCAGATGGGCCAACTGCCCCTGCATACGCTCCAAACTCTGTGTCAGAGAGGCCTGTGAACTGCGCATTGATTCTATCTGCAGTGCGATCGAGTGAGCCTGATTGCGCTGCCGCGATGACTCCTCACGAATCTCCGTCAGTTGGGTACTCAGGGTTTCCCGCTGCTGAATCAGTTGTTCACGCCGTTCACCCAGTGTCTCCATCTCATCGAGAGCAGCATGCAGCCGCGCTCTGGACATCTCCAGCTCTTCCTTGTCCTCTTCTGCCTGGGTACGTAACTCTTCTATATCCTGTTGAATCGTTTCACCACGATTTTTCAGATGCTCTGCGCGGGCCTTTTTGCCGGAGAGTGAGGAACGCAGCTCGGAGAGCCCTCTATTGATCTCATTCAGCTGCTGTTGTATCTGCTCTTTTGCCTGCTCAGCCTGTTGCAGTTGAATACGCCCCTCTGACAGGCTTTCGGCCGAATCCTCGGCTTCCTGTTCCAGTCCATTGATCATCTCGGCAAGCGTTTTTATCTCCTGCTCACGAGCAAGCACACCGGAGGTTTCATCCTCACCGCGGCTCAATCGAATCCAGTGGCTTCCCATCCAGATGCCATCGGGTGTTATCAGCGATTCACCTGGCTTGAGTGAGGTGCGTTTTGCATTCGCCTCTTCGAGGCTATCCACGGTCTTCACACCATGAAGAAGACTCTCAAGCGACCAAGGCGCCGAGACACGTTTTAAGAGTGAATCACCCGCCTGGGTTTCAGTTTGGCTGCGGTTTGTCGTATCAAACAGGGCAATCGAACCACTTTCCAGGCTGGTCAGGACCCCTTGAAGATCGTCCAGTAAGTCAGTACAAACAGATTGCAGGTGAAAGCCCAGCACCGTCTCGACTGCCCGCTGCCAACCCGATTCAACCTCAATGGCTTGAGCCAATCGGGTTGCCTGACTTAGACCCTGGGCCTCAAGCCATTCGGTGACCACCTGTTCCTGCTTACCCAGTGCGGCCTGCTGCAGTGCTTCAAGCGAGGCAAACCGCCCCCGCGATGTCTGCAGATTGGCTCGCGCCTCATCCAGTCGGTTGCTGGTGTCATGATTATTTTGCCGTATAGCCGTTATGCGATCAGCTTCTGCAGCCAGCTTCTCCTGTAATTCCTCAACCTGGCCTTCCCGTGCCTGCTCTTCAGACTCTAGTTCAGCAATGCTTTCTAACAGCGCTTTATCATTGAGTTTTTCTAACTCATCATGGAACCGCTCCAGACGCCGCTGTACCTGGTTCGCTTTCTCATCCAGGTGATTGATACGTGTTCGCTCAACCTGAGCTGTTTGTGCTGGTTCGGCCGCTTTGCGGTTAAACTGTTCCCACTCATTCTGCCAGGTCTGCATGGACTGCTCGGCATCAGCCAACCGCTCGGTAGCAACCAGTTCTATCTCTCGCGCCTGCTCAAGCAGCGGCTCTTGCTCTAATAATGTCTCGTTCAGCTCTTCCAGTCTGGCTTCATCGTGCTGACGATGGTCCGTTGACTCCTGCCAGGCCTGCTCGGTCTGATGCAGGTCATGTTCGAACTGGGCACGACTATCTTTGGCGTACTGAATCGACTGTTCCAAGCGGGATATTTCACTGCCGACCGCATAGAAGCGACCCTGTACCTCATTAAAATTATCATTGGCCTCGGCATGCCCGGTACGATCTTTCTCAATATCCGCTTCGAGCCGACGCTGCTTGGCAATGGCGGCTTCAAGATCGGTCTCTTTTTCCAGAATCTCACGGTCACGGCGCCCCAGATCCTCATCCATGGTACGCCAGCGCAACGCCAGCAATTCAGCCTGCAAGCGTCGCTCCTGCTCTTTGTACTCTTTATAACGCTCGGCCGTATTGGCCTGGCGCTGCAGATGCTGGAGCTGTTTGGCAATCTCTTCACGGAGATCATTCAGTCTATCCAAATTCTCCTTGGTTCGCCGTATTCGATTTTCAGTATCTCTGCGCCGCTCCTTGTACTTGGAGATGCCAGCGGCCTCTTCAAGAAAAGCGCGCAGGTCTTCGGGGCGTGCCTCAATCAGCCGGGAGATCATCCCCTGCTCAATAATAGAGTAACTTCTCGGACCCAGACCGGTACCCAAAAACAGATCGGTGATATCACGACGACGACAACGCACGCCATTCATGAGGTAGTTGGACTGACCATCCCTGGATACCTGGCGTTTTACCGATATGGTGCTGTACTGGGCATACTGACCACCCGCCGCCCCATCGCTGTTATCGAATACCAATTCAATACTGGCGGTACCCACTGGCTTCCGGCTGGTGGAGCCGTTGAAGATGACATCGGCCATGGATTCACCGCGCAACATCTTGGCGGAGCTCTCACCCATCACCCATCGAACCGCATCGATGACATTCGATTTACCACAGCCGTTCGGCCCCACAATACCAACCAGATTGCTCGGTATGTGAACCGTTGTGGGATCAACGAAGGATTTAAAACCAGCCAGTTTGATTTTTTCTAAGCGCATAGGTCGGTAACATACAGATAGGTGCACCCGGACACAAGAGAACCAGGTCAGGTTATTTTACTTTAAGTTAGTTGTTTATCTAATTGTTTATTAAGGGCTATTATTATCTTTGAACAATATTTGATCAGTCAATGTTGATGCTGACTTCAGACCAGCGCCCATCTCCCGTATAATCGCCGAATTTCCACCACAGATCGAGAACAAT
>JAPHUG010000296.1 GCA_026197195.1 Sedimenticola sp. | reverse complement strand
GTGGCAGCACTCTCAAGCAAAAGGATCAGCCAACCAGCCTGCGCCACAGGATAGGTAAGTAACCCCCCTTGGTAGAAGGACAGGAGAGCGGCTACCAGAATAAACAGTCCAGAGCCCAATACCAGAACAAGGCGCAGTGGCCAACGTAAATAGGGTTGCGGGATCGGCCAGCCAGAGAGCAACAGCAACACACCCGCTGCACCTAACACAGAACCGGCCTGAAAAGCACCGCCCGGCGCGTCGGCGCCCACCCAGAGCAGATAAGCTGAAACCAGAATCAGAACAGGTACTAGGACACGACAAAGTGAAATCAGAATCGGATTGCTACTTGTCGGGGAAAGCGCTCGTACACCACCCAGAGACCAAACCGACAACAGGGCCAGCAGTAGGACAACCATCTCCAGCAAGGTGTCATAACCACGGAAATTAAGCAAAACCGCAGTGACCGGATTCTTTACACCGCTTTGAGCCAGCTTCTCCTGAACAACGGGTGCCAAGCCGTCGGCCAGTTCGGGTAAAGAGTAAACGGCATAACCCAAACCAAACGCAATCAATAACAGGGCAATAAAGGGTAAGGCTTTGGAAGCGAGGCCCAGCGACACCTGTCCGGTTGAAGCTCTGGACCCTTTAGCAGGCGCACCAATTCGTAAGCGATCCAGCGCCGCCATGAGTAGCGCCCCTGTCAGCCCAGCCCCGATGGCTGCTTCAGCCAGTGCAACATCAGGTGCTTCAAGCCTGACCCAGACCAGCGCCATCAGGAGTCCAAACGCAATAAACAGCACAATGGCCCGGAACAGCTCTTCTGAACTCAACACCAGCCAGGCCAGCCATATCAATAAAAATGCCAACAGTAAGTCAAACAGCCCCAGGGTGAGCTCTAGCGTTTCCAAGGCAAGACTCCCCGTTGTAGTGCACCCCGTGCTATCAGGAAGGCCACGCTCGCCCCTGCCAGCAAGACCAACCCCCAAATCAATATAAGCTTCCCGACAACACTGAAACTCTCTGCCTGTAGCGCCAGCCCCGCTATAGTCAACCCAAGACCAACATTATCTGCCTTGGTCAAGGCGTGAAGACGGGTATAGACATCCGGGAATCGTATTAGACCGAGGGTTCCGGCCAGGAAGAATAGCGCACCCGCCACAAGAAAGAGTACTGAGAACAGATCAATCACTGCCACCCTCTTTCTGCATCGGCCAGGCACGCTTTACAAAGGCAACGGCCGTCACTGCCGCCAGCAGGGCAAATACCAGCGCCACATCACGCAGGGCATGACTGCCAGAGGCCTCTGCCAATAACAAGAGAATGGCCACAGCGGTAGTACCAAAAAGTTGCGCAGCCAACATCCGGTCAGCCACCCCGGGGCCACGTAATACCCGCCACATGCCGGCGGCAAGGTTGGCCAGCAGAAACAGGGCAAGGGCAATATAGAACGTCTGCATCTATTCGTCGTCCGTCAGTTCGACCGGTGAGACAAAACCTGGTGGCTTGATGGCCAGTACAGAGCAGTTGATCTGATTCAGGATCGTCTCTGCCGTGTTGCCCATAATGAAACCCGGAATACCGGTACGACCGACCGTGCCCATAATCACCAGGTCGGCATCTATCTCTCTAGCCAGTGCCGGTATCTCTTTGCTGGCCCAGCCTTTAATTAAATGTTTTTTGGGTTTTAGGAAATCCGTGTCTCTGTCGCCCAATTGATTGATCATCTCTTCTACAAGTTGATCCAACGACCGTGCATGCTGACGACGCACCTGCTCAACATAGGCGGTTATTTTTTCTTCATCGGTATTAATGAAGGCACCCCGAAGCGCACTCTCACCTATCGGATGCCACACGTGGACAACGTTCAACTCAGCAAAGTCAGACAGTGCCAACGAGCTGCCCATCTCTAGGATCTGTTTGTTCAGTGCATGCTCAGAAAGCTGCTCTTCTTCTGATTTATCATCTTCCGTATCGACGGCGACAAGAATCCGATTATAACTTTTTGGTGCCTGTGGTTTTATCAGCCAGACCGGACAGGGACACTTGCGTAACAGGTGCATGTCATCACTGCAAAATAGACGATCCATCCAGCTCTGATTGAGCGGTGTCTTGATCACCAAATCAAAGTCATTTCTGAGCACTTCTCTGATAATCTCCAGAAAGGAGGTGCCAACCAGCAACTTTGTCTGGATCGATAACCGCTTGCGAAAAGGTTGAACCTGTTCTTCCAGTATACGTTGCTGTGACTGATTCAGTGCCGCCTGAAGATCAGCAGAGATAGGACCATCTTCCGGCATTCCTATACCCACCGTCATCTTGTCAACCACAGCCACCACTGTCAGATGGGCTTGATTGTTTTTGGCCAAAGAGACCGCCCGCTCAAGAGAACGGGTACAGCTCTCGTTATCCTGATTGAGAATACATAGAATATTTTTGAAGCGATTCATAACCGTTCACCTATCTCAGTACTCGCTACAGGAATCGAAAATATTTCGGCCACTTTCTCTTCCAGTACCCTAAAATCGTTCATATAGTGTCCTTGCTGATCGAGGACATGCATAGTCAACACACTGTTTTCCAGCCTCGCACTCAGCGTACCCGGGAGTAAGCTCACCATGTTGGTCATGAACACTTGAGGCGCCCCGGGAGGCAAACGCAATGAACACTCAACCAGCAGGGGGTCAATGGGTAGTTTGGGTTGAAACGCCCGCCTTGCTACATCGACACCACCCAGCAGGGATTGTTTCAAAAAGAAGGGAAGAAACAGAAAGAGTTTAAGAAAATGGACCGGCCTATCAGAGGGCGGGTATTTTGCTGCCCAGAGCGCAAGCACAATAGCCACCCCACCGATCAGCCATGACTGGAGATGACCGTCCGTCAACACCCACCAGACAAGTGCAAAGATCACCACTTTAATCAGCAGGGAATTCACGCTTTTTTTCTGATTCATAGTCATGATCCTAGAGGAATTAGCACGCAGAGTAAATCAATCCCGTTATCCTGACCTGAAGCGATAAGTAGCCCCACTTTTTCCGGCCTAACCCTCCACAATGGACCGATCCTCCTGGCTTCCAACGATTAGATCCGCCGATAAAACCGATCAAAAAGGCCGGTAACCAGCCTAGTAAACATCTATGACGAGGATCAGTTTCACAATGGAACTATTAGAGGATAATGGCTCTAATAGGATAAATCCGTTAACTGTGAGACGCGGGATACCGGCACAGGTAAACGGGCAGTAGAGACGCTAATATAGACTGCAGCTTTGACCTGCAGGGAGTGTAAAATGACCATGCCTTATCGCTTATTCTTCGTACTGGCCATTGTCCTGTTACTAACAGGTTGCGCCAGCAGTGGTTTAACAGGAACCACCTACACCCACAGTGATGCCCGTAAGGTGCAAACCGTCAAGTACGGCACCATTGAATCCGTCACGCCAGTGGTCATTGAAGGCCGAACAGATGGCATTGTCGGTACGGGTTCAGGCGCTATTATCGGCGGCATTGCCGGTAGCACGGTCGGCGGAGGCAAAGGCCGTAGCATTGCCACCGTGGTGGGTGCTGTCGCGGGCGGCTTGGCTGGCCAGGCCGCCGAGAAAAAGCTCACTACCAAACAGGGCCAGGAGCTGACCATACGACTGGAGGCTAACGGGGAGATTATTTCGGTCGTTCAAGAGGTGGAAAATGAACAGTATTTCAAGTCGGGAGACCGAATCCGCCTATTGCAACATGGAGGTAACACGCGTGTAACCTATTAAAAGCAAGTGAACAAAAAAGAAGCGCCAGCCTCTATTTCTCCGGGGCCAATCCCCGGTAATAGCCATCTATTTTAAAGAGGTTATTCAATGAAAAGCCTACTTGTTTTCATAATGGCTGCCACCGTTCTGGCAGCGTCAGGATGCACCTGGGTTAAACCCACCCCTGAGGGAGAGAAGGTGCGGGTACTCGATGCCGATGAAGTATCAACCTGTAAAGAACTCGGCGCCACTAACGTCTCTTTGATGGATAAGGTAGCCGGCATCAACCGAAATGCCGAGAAGGTACAAAAGGAGCTGGAGACCCTTGCCCGAACCAGTGCAGCTCGGATGGGAGGAGACACGGTGGTGGCAGACTCAGCCGTTAAAGAGGGACAGCAGCGTTTTATCGTCTATAAATGCGTCGGTGTAACGCGGTAACTACACCCGTCAAGCCACCAGTATGGGAAACAGTTGCTTAATCCCATTGGCAATCACCTCAACCGCTATAGCCGCAAGGATCAGGCCGAATATGCGGTTGAGGATATTCAATCCAATATCCCCCAGCCGTTTTCCAATCGGTACCGCCAGGCTTAACACCAGCCAGAGGATGGCTGAAACCAGCAGGATGCTCGCCACAATCAGCAGCTCGTGGTAATCCGCAGAAGAACGCTGCATGCCGATGACCACTGTACTCATGGCACCCGGCCCCGCCAGCAGCGGTATCGCCAGGGGCACCACCCCTACCGAGGTCAGACTGGCGGCCACCTCCTCTTCGTGCGGAGTTGATCGAACCGGATCGATACGGGCCTGCAGCATAGCGAGTGCCATCAGAAACAGGACAATGCCTCCACCGACACGAAAAGAACCCAGACTGGTTCCCATGAACGCCAGCAGACCTTCACCGGCAAAGGCCGTAACAATCAAGGTTGCAGCCACCGTAAAGATGGCAATACGTACCACCCGCGAACGATCCTGACTGGAGTACCCCTTGGTCATGCTCAGGAAGATGGGAATCGCCATAAAGGGATCCATGATCACCACCAGAGAGGTGATAAACCGCGTGTACTCTGTCCAGTTTTCCATAGTGAATACGCTATACGCTGTGGGTTGGAATTAATCGAAGGGGGGGTGTTTTCCTATCGCCTAAGGTCAATCAAACACTACACCCTAATCAGACCTGTCTGGCATTCTCTGCTACACCCTCTTATCATATTGCTACACTAATCAATCCCCGTATCAACCACAAGGGACAATCATGCAGGATAAGATTCATCAGCTCTTTAGCCGCCTGACAAGTTTTGTCTTTGCCGTCATCCTCGGTTTTTTGATTATTGGCATTTTAATTGGCACGGCCAAGCTGTTCCTGAATCTGGGCGGGCTGCTGTCTGTACCGGAGATTACCGGCACCTACAAGCTGATTATTACGGATGTCCTGTCACTCTTTATTCTGGTAGAACTATCCCGCTCACTTGCGGATTATTTTGAACACCAACGCCTGCAACTCACCTTCATCCTGGATGCAGGTATTGTCTTTGCACTGAGAGAGATCATGATCAAACTGTTCAATCATGAGATTATGCCGTCAGAGATTTATGCCATGAGCGCATTGATTCTGGTATTAGGCATACTGCGAACAGCCACTATCTTGGTCTTCCAACATGAAAAGAAAATATTGAAACAGGTCGACAATAAAGAGAGCGCATCATAACGGATCAGCTAGGAGTGATCGCTTTGATCAGGTTTATCACGATCATTCACCACCTTGAACGGAAAGGGCTCGGTGACGCTTCCGGTGTAGAGCGTTCGGTGCGGGAAGGGTATTTCAACACTCGCTGCGTCAAATGCCACCTTGATCTCCTCATAGATGCTGTTGCGCAGTTCCAAAAGATTCTCCCGCTTCACCCAGACAGAAAACTGAATATCCAGCGATGACTCTCCATAGCCTTTAAAGATAAAGACGGGTTTAGGCTCTTCCAGGCAGAGCCGGTTTTTATCCGCCACCTCATTCAAAATATCCCTTACTCTGCTGATGTCTTCCTTGTAGGCGATACCAATGGGCAGGTCAATACGGCGAATAGGAAATCGGGTGAGTGTGGTGACCTGGGATTTTATCAACGACTCATTGGGAATGCGGACATAGAGGTTGTCATATGTTCTCAGCTTGACGGATAACAGGTCGATGGTAAGCACTTCACCGGTCGTATCACCCACCTTAATGACATCACCAATTTGAAAGGGCTTCTCTGCCAGCAGAAAGAGCCCACTGATCAGGTTTGAAGCCGAGGTTTGAGAAGCGAATCCAACTGCTACAGAGACGATACCGGCCGCACCAACCAGCACACCGAGATTGAACCCCAATTCACGCAGTGCTGAAATCACAAACAGCCCAAGCACCAGATAATAGGCACCCCGCCGCCAGAGCGTAAGATGATGATTACTGGCGTGCTTCTGCAGGAGACGCCCTACGAGACTTCTGATGACACGGGCCACCAAAAATCCGACAAGCAGAATAAATGAGGCACGCATCAATGTCATGAGGCGATCCACACCGCCCAGTTGCTCCAACCAGCTCATCCAATCAGACATCATCGTTACCCCTTAACTGAACAGGCTACCGAAGGCGCGCACCAACAGACCGCCTTCTGTTTTTTTACGTGGCTCGGCAATTCTCACTGCACCCGCTATACCAGCAGGCGGCCCCGGTTTTATTTTAAGACTGGCCTTATCGCTCTCCTCTTCCCGTATCAGCTCGATTCCGTCGGTCCACAACTCGCCCTGACTGTCCTGGTATAATCCGAGGTAGGTGACCGGCAGATTGAGACGCTCCAACACCAAGGCTGTCTCTGCCTGGTTTTTCAACAACAGGGTACTGGTTGCCCGGTAGTTATGGCGCGGCATCGCATCCAGTGCCAGTCGTGCGTGGGTACGGGTGGCGTAACAGAGTTCGCCCTCCAGGGTCGAGGGGCCAAACCAGGTATCCGACAGCTGAAGCAGTGAGAACTCCTTCAACACCAGTTTTTTATCTGCCGTCTGGATTCTGGCCCAGAGCGGTGTACTGACATAGATCCGCACCTCTTCCCCAGGAAACAGGGTCAGCGGATTGGCAGGACGACTGACCACAGGGCGATCCGCCAGGGCCGGAAGAATACACAGTGATTGATTACAGATGTAACGTTCTACAACCGCTTCCAGGTCTTCCGGAAGCGCCGCCAGATCAACCATCTGTCCATCACTCTGTTCACCCGCTTCACGCCGCTTACAGGCGACACGCCACTCCAGCGCCAGGCGCTGCAGTGCAAATTGCATGGCACCGATCTCCCAGAGCATCGTGGCACCCGGCTTAATAGCGATATCGCCCCACCAGATACCCCTCTCCAAAGGTGGTTTTATTGTATCCAACGTCATCCCATTATCCTTCTGATGATCTGTTTCACCCCGATTGAGCCTCTGTCGATCTATAGAGTTGAACCTCTCCAGTCAAGACACGGCCTTCCGGTGTCTACGACAACACGCATCAAAGTCTAGCATTTACCAACCTTTTCGACGCTATCCAGATCAAGGCACAGCCTTTTATACTCAAAGGCCAAGGAAAACCTCTCGATTAACCCGTTAATCAGCACGCTTATTCTCCATCTTGAACTTTGTCAGGGTAATGATGATCTTACCTTTATCTTAACCCCAGGTTGATCTCCCAGTAGCCTATAAAGTTGTTTGTTTGGCCAGCCATCATTGCCAAAGGATATACTTATCCCTATGACATGCCCTCTCAGTTCCTTAATAAGCCAACGACCGCCAGGGTTTGTGCTGGCCTGCTTATTAGTGTTCGCTGCGCCTCTCGGCGCCGAGCAACCAACCCTGTTGTTCAGTGGGATAGCTGGTGAGCTGGAAGCCAACCTTAGAGCCGGGCTGTCGTTAACCTCCGAGCCCTGTAATGCACCGGCCTGGCGAGTCAAACGACTCTTCCGCCGAGCCGACGCAGAGCTGGACCGGGCCGCCAGGGCACTCGGTTATTATCGAATGGAACTGGAGAAAAATCTGCAGTTCACGCCGCCTTGCTGGCAGGCCCGTTTCACTATCCAGCCAGGTGAGCCCGCCCGGCTCGAAACGATCACCATCGCCTTTGAAGGTGAAGCCCATGAAGACCCGGCCTTTCGCAAGCTGATTCAAACATCACCGGTAAAAAAGGGCAGCCAGGTCCATCATGGCGAGTATGAGTCGCTCAAGGGAGCCATTGAACGGCTGGCGGCTGAACGAGGCTATTTTGACGGCCGTTTTGTGCGGAGCGAACTCAAGGTCGATCCCCAACAAAACCAGGCTGCTATAACACTGCATTATGAATCGGGTAGGCGCTACCGGATTGGCGACATGACACTGCAACAGCAGACCTATGATCCCGCATTACTGGAACGCTATATCAAGATCCGCGCCGGTGATCCCTACGATGCTACCGCACTATCCAACACCCATCGCGCCCTGGCTGACAGCGGTTACTTTCAGAGTGTCGCGG
>JAPHUG010000060.1 GCA_026197195.1 Sedimenticola sp. | reverse complement strand
GTTAACCAATGCATACCTTGAGACAAAAGGTGGTGGGGAAGCAAATACAGGAGCAGTGCAAACAGTTTATCAAGCAGGCTGGCATCTCTCGCTGCACCCTGAGAATCAGATGGGTTCATTCCTAAGTCCGTAGTCTGGCGGTAAACGAGTGGATACTACCGGTATCAGCTCTATAGGTAAATTATCTTGGCTGAATCAGGTGATGGGTGTGTCTTGACGGTTGCCCCAATCGGACCACGAGCCGGGATATCCTTTGATATTTGGAAAGCCCAACGATTTCAACATGACATAGGTCAGTGAGGAACGGTGGTGAGTATGGCAATAGGTCACAACCTGTTGTTCCTTGGTGATCCCCAGCGTATTGAGCATTTGCTCAAGTTCAGCCGCGTCCTTTAGGCGTAAGTTGCGTTGCCGGTCTAGTGCCAGCATCCAGTCCATATTGACTGCACCCGGTATGTGGCCTCCCCGTTCGGCGTAGCGTTTGTTGCCGTTGTATTCATCTGGGGTGCGTGCATCCAGCAACGCCAGTGTCTTTGTTTCAAGGTGCTGCATAATGTATTCAGCATCCGCCACCGGTACATTTGAAGGATGTGCCGTAAACGGTTTTGGATTGGGGGTGTTGGGTGTTTGCTCAACTGGGTGGCCCTCGTTGGCCCAGGCGTGTAAGCCACCGTTTAACAGAGAGCAGTGCGGGTGTCCCATAGCTTCCAGTGTCCAGAGTAGCCGCCCGGCTTTACCACCCCCTTCATCATCATAAGCGACCACATGCACTGACTCGTCAATGCCGAGATCAGAGAAGCATTTTTCCAATTGAGCGGGTGTTGGCAGTAGACCCATCACCGGTTTTCGCATGGCTATGATCTGGCCATAATCAAGGAAGACCGCTCCAGGAATGTGCAGTTGGGCATAGGTTGCCGGTTTGGTCATGTCGACTATCAGCAGATGAGGTGTGCCCAAAAGACCTTCGAGGGTCGCAGGTTCAACAATCAGCGGTAGATCCAAGGCGTTCATCATTATTCCAGTTTAGTCGATATGGACAGATGAGATGGTGGCAGTTCATCTCCTTTCAAGGGCGAACCTGTCACAGGTGGCGCTACATTAAGCCCATGTCGGCATAATATTTCTTTGCGCCTTCATGCAGTGGCGCGGGTAGGTTGGTGTCGATCATCTGCTTGATTTGTAACTTGGAAAAAGCAGGATGAAGCGTATTGAATTGTTCAAAGTTATCGAATAACGATCGGACAATGCCATAGACCGTATCATTCGGGAGCCGGGTGGTGGTTACAAAGAGGGCACCAACACCGAAGGTGGCTATGTCGTCCGGATTATTGTCGTACATCCCGCCGGGTATCGTGGCCAGCTGATAGTAGCGGCTCTTCATGACCAGCTGGTCGATGATGGGACCAGTGACGCTGACAATTCTGGTTTGGCAGCTGGTGGTGGCCTCTTTAATGGAGCGCGAAGGGTGGCCCACTGTAAAGATCATGGCATCCACTTTGTTGTCACAGAGTGCCTTGGATTGTTCGGCTGAATTCAGCTCTGAGATGAGAGAGAAGTCGCCAATTGTCCAGCCATAGGCCCGCATGATGACTTCCATGGTGTTGCGTTGTCCGGATCCTGGATTGCCGATGTTAACCCGCTTTCCTTTCAGGTCTTCAAATGTATCGATACCCGAGTCTGCTCGTGCCACCACGGTGAAAGGCTCGGGGTAGATGGCAAAAAGCGTCCTGAGTGACTGACTGCCGTCTTTAATCTGGGTAGGATCAGGACGTTGATAGGTGTGATACAGCACATCCGATTGCGCAATGGCCAGATCCAGCCCACCACTCACCAGTTGCTCAAGGTTATAGACGGAACCCTGGGTGGATTCTATTGCGCAGCGGATATTATGGGTATCGAGGTCCTGATTCACTAATTTGCAGATGCCACTGCCTGCAGGATAGTAAACACCCGTTACACCGCCAGTGCCAATAGTGACAAAAGTCTCGGCCAGAGCGATTTGGCTGGCGAGTAACCATACGGTCAGTTGTATGGTGATGAGTTTGGTGAAGGTTTTAAGCATGCTATGACATTTAGTCTCTCTCGTAGGGACAATAACGCCAAAACTGATGCTGAACAAATGGTTTTATTTGGGGTTATTAATTTAGAGGGGATTGCGTTGTACGTGCAAATGGCTTGCGGACAGGCCGCTCTTTGGGAAGCGGCCTGACTGTGCCTGATATCAGGTGGGAATATAGGGGCCTAACTCACCCGGAAAGGTTTTGTGGTCATACAGGGTATCTTCCCGCTTGACCTGTTCAACAATCTTGAGCAGATCGTATTGACCGGTTCGGCTGTCGGGTCCATTGCCTTTCATCACCAGCATGTCTTTAAAGCACTGATGGTCTTCGCC
>JAPHUG010000210.1 GCA_026197195.1 Sedimenticola sp. | reverse complement strand
ATAGCGGGTCACCTACACCGCCCCACTGCCCATCAGCAGAGAGCGGTAACATAAAGTGATTCATACCGGCAACGCCTCGCTGGTCATCACGGATACAGACCGCGATACAGGAACCCAAAACCGTTGTTATGATCTCGTTCTCCTGGGTGATGTAGAAATCACCGGGCCTTAGCTTGGCTGCCGGACAACCATGGTCTTTGTCCCAATATCGAACAATCTCCCCTTTGCTTTCGAGAGATATAAAACCGCTGGCAGGATCAAGGGCGTCGTTCACGATACTACTCAATTTTCCTGTAAATGGTATTACCCAGAGACTCGAACCGATCACTTAGATGATAGAGTGACTCAGAGTGCCCGAGGAACAGATGACCACCAGGCTTTAATGCATCAGCAAATTTATCAATCAGCTTGATCTTGCTTTTCCGCTCAAAATAGATAATGACATTTCGGCAGAAAATAATATCCAGGGGATTTTTAAAACCCCACGCTTCCATTAGATTGAGCTGACCAAATTTAACGCGCTTTGCCAAAGCCGGTTTGACTTTCACTTGATCCGCTAATGTTTTGCCCCGGAGAAAATAGTGCTTCAATGTCTCTTCAGGTAATACCGCTACTTTATCTGCAGGGTAGACACCTTCAGCCGCGTGATGGAGTACACGACTGTCAATATCCGTGGACAATAATTTCCAATCCCAATGCGTATTCGGTGAAAGTGTCTGATCCAGCGTCATTGCCAATGAATAGGCCTCTTCTCCTGTAGAGCAGCCCGCCGACCAGACCCGCAACAGCCGTTCATCCGTGGCATGCTGCACAAGTGACGGAATCAGTGTGTCAGCGAGATAGTTAAAATGATGGGGTTCACGAAAAAACGCCGTAAGGTTTGTGGTGATCGCATTCGTCAGTTCAAGCAGCTCATTTCCTGTAATATCTTCTCGTATATAACCACAATAGGCCGCAAAACTATCCAGCTTCAGTAACCGCAACCGGCGCACCAGCCTGGAATAGAACATCTCCAGCTTCTCATCGGCTACCACAATACCTGTGCGGGCGTTGACAATCTTTCTAAGAAAGTCAAACTCTTCCTGCTTGAATACGAACTCACGTTGAGACTCTTGCATATTCATTCACTACTCGGTTCATGTGTAATTAATCAACTACCCATCACAGATAAAATAGTCCTCGAAAGCCAATCACTCGCCAGCCTTTTGTTGATCCAGTCCTAACAGCCCACTCAAGCCAAGTAGATGCGCTGAGGCCAGCAGTTCATCGGACGCACCTTCCCACTCGATTGTTTTTTTGGCCTCTCTGGCTTCAAGTATAAGCGAGGCCAGCAGTTGCAGACCGGCACCATCCAGTTGTTCTATATCTGAACCATCCAAACGTAGACAGTCCCCCGACCGGTCAAGCGCATCCAGCAGCTTATGTTTAAGCATATCGATATCATACAGCGTGAATACGGCACCCAGATCAACGGCACGCTCATCAGCCATGTTATTCAAGGGATAGACTCCTTCGCACCAACTCCGAGGCCAACTGGCTAAAATCACTCGCTGGACGACTACCCGAGCGCGACTCGAAGATGGTTCGCCCTATCTGTCTCGCTTGTTCCAGCTGATCAGATTGACAGATAACTGATTTGCAAAAATGTCCCGGGGCAAGGGCAGAAAATTTAGAGGCCGCCACACCGGTCAGGCGTCGCCGAACGGGGATTCGATTCATCACAAACAGGTAGTTCAGCGGACGCCCACGCGCCCTGGAAAATGTTTCAATGGTCTGAAGTAAATGCGGGAGTGACTCGGCACCTGCATCATCACCCGGCAATGGTATCAAAAGCCAATCGACCGCCAGTAAGATATTGGCTATCAGCAGATCCGCATTCGAAGGGCAATCGAAAAGAAGGAGGTCAGTCTCTGAGGATTCAGCCGACAGGAGACGACCGAGCAGCTTCCCCTTCTCCATGTCGGATATCGAACCTGATGCCCATTCAGACAACCGACTGCCTGCGGGGATTAAATGAACCTCATCGCGCGTACTGATCGACACCGCTTCCAGCGTCGCTTGCTCCAGCAGCACCTGATCAATGCCCTGAGTGGGTGCCCTGAATAATCCCAGACTTGCAGACAAGTCACCTGCCGGATCGAAATCGACAAGCGTCAAGGGGTGACCGGCAAGCGCAAGGGCATGGCCCAGATTGGCACACAGGGTGGTCTTGCCAACACCCGATTGTGGATTGAATACGGCCACGGTTTGCATACTCAGAACACCTTTGATGTACTGAGTAATAGTTCGAAATACCCAGACCAACTGCGGCTCAATAAGTCACACTTCATCCTTCACCCATCTCGGCCTCTACCACCATCTCCAGGCGCATCAGCTCATCAGGATTAAGAAAATATTCGGTATTCAATAAAACCACGACTTCACCATCTATCTTTACCATACCATCCATAAAACGTGTATCGATATGATGCCCCATATCAGGCACTTCACATCGCATTGCTTGTTCAACATCCAGCACATCGGATACGCCATCCACCACTACTGCCAGTAGTGGTTCATTTTTCATTGCCGAGGCAAAAACAATAATGACCGTTGTCGGCTCATAGACTACGGGCTGAACGTTGAATCGCAACCGAAGATCAAAAACCGGCACCATCATTTCACGAAAATCGATAACACCAAGCATATGCTGAGGCATATCCGGGATCACTCGCGCGGGCTCCCAGCCTCTTATCTCCCGTACCCGGAGAATCTCAACCGCATAGCGATCCACACCCAAGTTAAAACAGAGATACTGGACAACCGGCTGATCAGACATTGCTGCACCTCACCCGCCAGCCAAACACTAAAACTCTTCCCACTCATCACCAGATTCACTGCCACCATAGACCGGAACAATGGGCATATGATCACGTGAAGAGGCGCGCGCTTTTTTAAGTGCCTTAAGCTGCTGATGTGACTCGTTAACTTCAGGTAATGCAATCCGCTCAGACTGCAGATTAGTCTTAAAAAAGGCCATCATACGTTGTATCTCGGTTGCACGTTGATTCATTGCCTCAGAGGCCGCCGACGTCTGCTCAGCAAGGGCCGCATTCTGCTGTGTCACCTGATCAATACTATTGACGGCTTGATTGACCTGATCAATGCCGGCAGATTGCTGCCGGCTGGCAACAGCAATCTCCGAGACAATAGAACCCACCTGTTTGACGCTATGCACTATCTCTTCCAGCGTCTCTCCAGACTTATTCACAAGCGCTGATCCGGCCAAAACCTTTTCAACGCTATCCTCAATCAATAACTTGATCTCTTTGGCTGCGGCGGCACTTCGCCCGGCAAGGTTTCTTACCTCGGTGGCTACAACCGCAAACCCCCTCCCCTGCTCTCCCGCACGTGCCGCCTCTACCGAGGCGTTTAATGCCAACAAGTTGGTCTGAAAGGCAATATCGTTGATCACACTAATAATTTCGGATATCTTTTTGCTCGCTTGATTAATCTCACCCATAGCCGTAACCGCCTGACTAACCACCTCGCCTCCTCGTTCGGCTGATTCAAAAGCTGCCACCGCCAGACTATTGGCCTGCTGGGCATTTTCAGAGTTGTTTCTGACCGTCCCCGTCAACTCCTCAATACTGGACGCCGTCTCTTCAAGTGCACTCGCCTGCTCCTCCGTTCGGGAGGATAGGCTGGTATTCCCAAGTGAGATCTCGTCTGAAGCAGAACTGATCAGATCCAGGGCTTCTCGAATCTCCTCAATGACCTTCTCAAGATTACCCAAAGTACCGTTTACATCCTGTTTAACGCTACCGAAGGCCCCCTGATAATCATTTGTGATCAATTGGGTCATATCGCCCTTTGCCATATGACTCATAACCAGGGCGACATCATTGAAGGCGGATTCGACGACATTGATGAGCGCATTAATCCCTTCACCCAGCGATTTATAAAAGCCCCCTTTATCCTCAAGCGAAATACGGCTCGACAGATCCCCGCCGTACGCAAGATTAACGATATGATCCACCTCCTGCTCGACCGCCACCTCAGCCGTTCTGTCCGTCCACTCAACGGCAGACCCCAAGTGACGTCCCGTTTCATCAACAACCGGATTGGCAACCACACGCAACGTGCGCCCGCCAATCACAAACTCTGATTGATAAGTCGTTGTCAATTGTTCAAGCAAGGCCCGTTGATGCTCAGGATTCTTATGGAACTGATCAATACAGGCACCCATTAGTACATCCGCATTGAAGGCAGGAAGGTCACGTTGGATATCCTTTTCGGCATGCTTGAATAGCTGTACGGCGGTTTTATTCATGTAGATGATATTCAGATCCTGATCAGCCATCATGACGGATGTCGATACATTATCCAGCGCCGTCTTTATCCTTAGCGCATCGGCGGCCTGGTCCCGGTAACCCATGACATTAAAGGCCAGCTTTATCTGTGCCGCCTTGAGTGAGGAAATCAGCTCACCCATCTCATCCTTTCGCTCATATTCAACCCAGGAGAAATAGTCGCCCTCTGCAATCTGGTGCAGCTTCTTCTTGATATAACGAAGCGGCTTGAAAAGGTTTTGATTCAAAGCCCAGGCCGACAGACCAACAAGAACCACCGCCGATAGCAGCAACGCAATGATGGCTGTTTTAGAGCCATCCATGACAGTCAATAGCGCAATAGCTGCAAAGAGCAGAACGAGAACCGACGCCACAGACGTTAACAACGCTTTAAGCTTATAACTCCCGCTACCAATCTCTTGCGTAGCACTGATACTCGGCACATAGGGCACCTGCTTTTCATTAACTTTCTGGTAGAGTTCTTCCGCCGCATTAATCTGATCCCGGCTGGCCGGGGTTCTTACAGACATGTATCCGGTCACTCTGCCATGCTCTTTAAGTGGTGTAACATTGGCATAGACCCAGTAAAAATCGCCATTTTTGCATCGATTCTTGACCACCGCCCCCCAGGGCCTTTCTGACTTAATGGTTTCCCATAGATCCTGATAGGCCTCCGGTGGCATATCAGGATGACGAACAATATTGTGACTGCTCCCTATCAACTCACACTCTTTAAAACCGCTTATCTCAATAAAATCCCGATTACAGTAAGTAATGACACCCTTGAGATCGGTTTTGGAAACAAGTATTGAGCCCTCGCGCGGCTGATGCTCCACATTTGTAACCGGCATATTAACTTTCACTGGTCGAGCTCCTTTACTTTCAATCTTATTAAGCGATGATTATTCGATTTATTGACCGTTATCGGCTAATCGCGCAGGTAGTAATTTATCTACATCCAGCAATCTAATGACTTGCTCATCCACTGCAATCAAGCCATGAAGCAGCTCAATATCTAAAGCACCACCGTACTCAGACCGGCTTGCACTCACTTCTACCGTCGTGCCGACTACGTCAGACACGGCATCAACGACAACACCTACCTTTCTCTGCCCCAAACCATCTTCAACAAGAACAACCACCACAATCGTCTCACCGGTATACTCACAGACTTCCATCTGGAGCCGATCACGAAGATCCAGCAACGGGATAATGGTGCCCCGCAGGTTCATCACACCCCTGACAAACGAGGGTTGATTAGGTACGCGGGTCGCAGTTTCCCAACAGCGAATCTCTTCTACCCGTGACAGTTCCAGACCAAAGGTCTCATCTGCAAGACTCAGTATGAGATATTCATCTTCAATGGCATGTTCGTTTTCCGGGCTTGGAACTGAATACGCTTGTGTCATGCTGACATCCTCAAGCCACGCCCCTGCCCTGCCAATCCCACTATACCAGGCACATCCAAGATCAAACCGACCGATCCATCACCCAGAATAGTCGCCCCCGAAATGCCCTCCACCCGATCGTAGTTATCTTCGAGCGACTTGATCACTAACTGTTTCTGTCCGAGCAATTCATCAACATGAAGCGCACAGAGGCGGCCATCGCCCTCAACAATAACAAACAGACCTTCATCCGGTTGTTGCGAACTAGCAGGTACACCGAACAGTTCGTTAATTCGTATAACGGGCAAGAATTCATCGCGTAATTTATACACCTCACCTTTACCTGTAAGGCGTGTAATACGATGGGCTAGTGGCTGAACTGACTCAATGATTGAGAGCAACGGAATAATATAGACCTCATTACCAACCGACACCAATTGGCCTTCCATAATCGCCAGCGATAAGGGCAGTGATATACTGACAAGACAACCCTCACCCTCTTCAGACGTTATTTGAATAGTGCCGCCCAGTTCATTGATATTCCGTCTGACAACATCCATCCCCACACCACGACCGGATACATCATTCGCTTCTGCTGTAGTGGAAAAACCCGGATGGAAGATCAACTCAAAGAGTTGTTCTTCTGCCAACGTTTGCTTCTCATCTACCAGCCCTTTACTGACTGCCTTCTCAAATATCCGCGCCTTATCAAGCCCTCGCCCATTATCCTGCAGCTCAATAAATACAGAGCCCCCTTTCTGATAGGCGTTTAATTTTATGCAACCCGTCTCTGACTTACCCGCCTGTCTGCGTTCTTCAGGCGACTCTAAGCCATGATCAAGACTGTTCCTGATGAGATGAACAAGGGGATCTGTCATTTTCTCAATAACGGTTTTATCAACCTCAGTATCTGCACCCGACATCTCTAAAACAGCCTGCTTACCCAGCTTGACGCTCAGATCATGGACCAGCCGGGGAAATCGATTAAAGGCAAAACTAATGGGCAGCATACGCACCCGCATCAATCCCTCATGCAGATCACTGGCGTGTCGTTTAAGCTGCTCTAACCCCTCTTGTAGCTTACCAAGTTTGTCCAGTGTGAAATGCTCACCCAGGGTCTCCAACATAGACTGCGTGATGACCAATTCACCGATCATATTAATGAGCGAATCTATTTTGCGTGTTTCCACACGAATTGAATTTGCCCCCGCATCACTCCTTGATACAGAAGGCGTTACGGACGGCGCGTCCGCTTGCACTGCACCCCCTGAATTCGTGTCACTAGGGTTGGGTTGCGTTGGCTCCAGAACAGAGACAGTGTCATGTTGAAAGGCATCTGAAAACATCGGCAGGATGACAAGATTGCAGTCATCTTCCACCCAGTCAAACACCTCAGTCAGCTCAGCGCGGTCAGACACACCCTCCAGTTTAAGATCCCAGCACAGACGCATTTCATCTGGGGTTAACTCAGAAAGCTTAGGGAGCTGTGTATAGTCACAGTCAACCGACAGCTGCCCCAGCTGCTGCAACGCTTTAAATAATACCAGGGGGTCATTTCCTGTACGCATCATGTGCACAAGGGGGTGAAAAACAATATGCCATCCAGTAACGATGGCATTATCTGAATCTGCAATCGTCTCTGGTTGCTCATGGGCTACAGAAGAAACGGACTCATCGGGTACAGCCTGCACAGCTTGCAGTGCAGTCAGTTTTTTCAGCTGATCATTCACATTCAGGCTGTCAGTTGGCTGATCCTTACTGGATGCCTCCAGCAGCCTTCCAAGCAGATCAACCGAGCCAAGTAGCAACTCAATAGCATCAGGCGTCACAGGGCGCCGTCCGGCGCGCATCTCATCCAATAACGATTCCATGACATGAGTGAAATCAGCAATTTCAGAGAAGCCAAAGGTACTGCTACCGCCCTTTATTGAGTGAGCGCCACGAAAGATGGTATTGATGACCTCGGGGTCTTCTGCACCTTCGGCGAGTGACAGCAAGCCCGCCTCCATCAACGCGAGATTTTCGAAACTCTCTTCGAAAAAGACCTGATGGAACTGACTCATATCAATGGTCACGTGCGGCTCCAGCGATAAAGAGAATGAGTGAGTAACACCTGTTTATAGCCATGACCTAGTCCAGTATTTTACCGATCATACGGGTCAACTGATCGGGGTCAAAAGGTTTAACAATCCAACCTGTAGCACCGGCTTCTCTTCCTTGCTGTTTTTTTTCCGTGCTGGACTCCGTGGTAAGCATAAGTAGAGGGGTGTATCTGTATCCCGCGTTTCGCCGCAGTCGCTTGATGAGCTCAATTCCGTCCATGCGCGGCATATTAAGATCCGTCAGCACCAGATCAACTTGTCTTCCCTCTGCAATCGCCAGCGCCTCCACACCATCGCTCGCATCAATGACCTCATAGCCTGCCTCCTTTAGAACAAAGGTCACCATTTGCCTGATCGAGAGTGAATCATCAACTGCAAGTATTGTTGCCATACCCCATCCACCAAGGTGCCATCAAGAACGACGCACAAATAACCGTATCTAATAGATATAGCAGATTTTAGCTGGCCGGCACGCTTATAACCTTAACGGCCGAATCCAAGCCAGCTTTAAATCCAGAATCAACCTTACGCACTTAAATAGACTATAAAACAACCGCTTGTGGAGCGGCAATGAATGTAAGCTTCTAGCCTGGCCGCTTTATAGGCAGTTTAAAAGTGAATCGCGCACCTTGACCTGGCAACGCGTGCACCGTCATGCTGCCTTTATGGTTTTCTGTGATAATGAAATAGGAGACCGACAGGCCAAGCCCTGTACCGACACCTACCTGCTTGGTTGTGAAGAAGGGTTCAAAGACTCGTTTCAGCACCGCTGGCGACATCCCAGGGCCATTATCGGTAATAGAAACCTGCACACCTTCACGGTCATGATCGACACCTATTTCAAACCGGGAGACACCACCCTGTGGTTTATTCTGCGCCATTGCATGGGCGCCATTTTTGAGGATATTCAGAATAACCTGCTGTATTTGCCCACTCTCACAGGGGACATCAGGCAGTTCAGGCTGATAATTTCGCACAATCTCGATTTTTCTAAAATCATAGTTCTTCTTAAGATCGTAATCATTTGCGGCCAACTCAATCGTACTATCCACCAGCCTGGCCAGATTCTGAGGTGCGTATTCCAGGGTACTTTTCCGGCTGAAACTCAGCATATTCTCAACAATACGAGCGGCCCTCAAGCCTGACCGGGTGACACTCTCCATCATCTTGTGGATACCCCGACGCTCAAGATACTCACTCAAGCCCTCGAGCGAAATCTGACAGGCATCCGCTTCCAGTTGATTCTTCGGTAACGACAGATCAAACCGATTCTTCATGACCTGCATATTTTGCAGCACACCCGCTAAAGGGTTATTGATCTCATGCGCCATGCCCGCAGCAAGACCACCGACCGAGAGCATTTTCTCCGACTGAATAATCATCTCTTCAATACGGACACGCTCTGTGACATCATCAACACGAATGACGGCGCCTTGCACATCTCCAGCAAGGGGATAAATACTAATATCCTCATAGTATGTGGCATTTTCTGTCGTTCGCATACGCCGCACCCCCATACTGGGCTCACCCGTCTCTATTGAAGAGAAGATAGTCGCCATATCGTCAATGAAGCGCGTAAAGACCTCATCCAACGCACGCCCTTTTACTTCATAAAGCGACTTTCCAGTCACCGCTTCCGCCGCAGTATTCCATTGAACAACACGTCCTTTCTGGTCAACCGCCACTAAAACGGAGGGCATGGAATTAATCACATTTTGCAAATAATTGCGTAACTCCATCGCCTCTCTTGAGGCACGCTCCTGCTCGGTGATATCCAGGCCGATGGTAACAGAGCCACGGGTACCTTTCGCACCATCCAGGGCACGGGTATTCCAGACCATGCAGCGTACGGACCCATCTTTGCAGACAACTTTAGAACGATAATTATCGAGCGGTTGTTTACCTTCAATAGCCGGTAAAACATTTTCCCATACCTGCTCCCTGTAACCGGGTTCAGGATACAGCAAGGTCATTATATGTTGACGTGACTGCACCTCTTCACGACTGTACCCGCTGATTCGTTGAGCGGTTTTATTCCAGATAGCAATATCACCTTGTGCATCGTAGACAGCCAACCATACATCGGCATTTTCCAGAATCGTCTTTTGAAAGCGGTTCAACTCCTGCAATGCCGCTTCGGCTGCTGCACGGTCAGTGACATCTCGCGCCACGCCGATCATGCCAACAATGTCCCCTGCTTTTTTATAAGGGCGCTCACTGATTTCCAAACGAATCAATTTTCCGCTTTTATGGCGAACTTCGATCTCATAGGGCGCATGCGGAATACCTGTTGTTAGCGCCTCTTCGGTATAGTCACTGACCCTCTGATTAATGGGAGAAGAGGTAAGCGTATCAACATAGTGCCCTGCCCATTGATCCGGCGTATAGCCAGTAATCTGTCTAATGCTGGGTGAAACATATTCAAAGTGTCCGGCCAGATCATGCCGATAGATAAAATCGTTAATGTTATCCAACAAAAACTGTTGATCCTCTACCACTCGTTTTAGCAGATTGCTCGACTGCTCCAGTGCGGACTGCGCCTCTTTGAGATCGCTAACATCGCGTCCTTCTGGAATGAGTAGCGTTACCTCTCCTTTATCATTAAAAACAGGTTTGAGAGAAAAATCCATTTCAATCAAACGGCCGGTTGCCGTCTGATGTGTCACTTCATACCGAACAAACTCACCCGCTGCTGCGGCCCGAATAGCGGCCTGCATTTTCTTCCGCTCTTTTTCAGAGTGTGACAACCAGGGTGTATCACAGAAGTGTCGACCCAAAATCTCATCCAGCTCGATCTCACTGCTTTTGAGTGCGGTCATGTTGGCGTCCAGTACGTAGCCTTCCGGCGTTAACAGCCCAATAAACTGGAAGGTCTGATTGAATATGCCTTCAAACCGCTGTTTACTCTGCCGCAGATCAGCTTCAATTCGGATCCGCTTTCGAATACTCATAAACAGGGCCGATATTATCGATAGCAACAGCAGTATGAAGATCACCGCGGCCCAAATCTGTGACCGATAGGCCTTGTAAAAGCTCCAGGGCTCATTAACTATGAGTGCGCCTTGCGGCAGTCTCTCTACATCCACCCGCCAGTGTTGAAGCGCGTTAAAATCAAATACAAAACGGTTACTCCCCTGTGTAACAACGGCTATGGATTGCGCCGACTCGCCCTGCAATATTCGCTTACCAAGCTGGGCCATTAACTGCCCTTGGCTATAACCACTAATGACATTACCACCGACAACCCGCGAACCAATATTGAACTCTAAAAGGCAGAACACTGGTAGGCGGCTGGCTTCGGCTAACTCAGCCCCAATCTTTTCATAGGTTGAGTGATAGCCCAGTTGATCACTAAAATAGACACCCAAAAGCACCAGCGATTTGTCTGGTAACTGTCCCAGTAATTGCTTCTGCTCATCCAGCGTCAGATCATCCGAGTAGATCATGTTTACTGATGGACCGATATCTTTCAGCTGCCGCTTGATCTCACGCACCCAGGCCCGGCCCGTCTTCAGGTAATCATTGATAATGTATATCTGTTGTGTTTCCGGGAATAGTTTTAAGGCATTGACGACCGTACCACGGGCGTCAAACTGTTCGGCCACACCCGTTATCTGTGACATTCCAGCTATCTGCTCCTCCCGAAAATCATTGACGCCTGAAAACACCACAGGCACATCAGGAAACAGCCGGGACCGGTGCTCACGCAAAAAGTCGTAGGCATTATTGTCAGTTGCAAGGATAAGATCGAACGGGGTGTTCTTGTACTTCTCAGAATAGTGTCGGGCCAGTGAGCGGAAATAGTCTTCCGAGTGGTACTGTTTTGAATCCATATTCTCCAGCTGAAGAATGACATCACTGTTCGTGAATTCATCTTTGACAGCCTGGTGAATCGCTTCAACCCAGCTCATACCCTGGTGATAGGAGTTAATCAACAACACATGGTGCTGTTGTGTTTCAGCTGCGGCAACCTGAGATTGATACAGGCAGAACAACAGGGCAAGCAATCTAATTAGTCGACCTGACCGGCAACCTGATAATACGCCTGCAACACCCGTGGCTACGCCGTCACTTGCGCTCATTCAAAAGCGCCCCTATGCCTGCCGCCAGAATGGAAAGGTCTTGCAGGGGCTTCAAAAACACATGCTCAGGCCGAACACCATGCTGTCGCAACAGGTCCGTCAACTGAAACTCTACCGAACCTGTATGAATGACAAACTGCAGCTCAGCATCTTTTTTACAGGCATTAATGATAAAGGCCTCACCACTTTCACCAGGAAGCCGCATATCCACAACAGCCAGATCAATGGCGTGCTCATGCAGCACCTGCATTGCCTCCTCGGCACTGGCTGCTGCATAGACTTCATAATCAAAGTCCTCCAGAAACGCGCGCAAGCTCTCCCGGATGGCGTCTTCATCATCTATCACAAGGATTTTATATTGCTGTGACAAAAAACGATTCCCTCGTCGTCAGCCCGAACTCGGGCACGAACTTGTTTTGGCTGCATCCATTACAAACTGCTCAAACAACTCGACAGGTAGTGGCCTGGAAAAATAGTAGCCCTGATAACTTCTACAGCCATTGTCGCGTAGAAAAGCCAGTTGCGCCTCGGTCTCTACCCCTTCCGCAATGACTTCCAGCCCAAGATGATCGGCCATGGCAATGATGGTCTCTACGATAGCCGCATTGCTTTCATCTTCAGTCACCTCTTCAACAAAGCTTCGATCAATCTTGAGGATATCCAAAGGCAGTTTTTTCAGATAGGAGAGCGACGAGTAACCCGTCCCAAAATCATCAATAGAGATCTTAACCCCAAGCGCCTTAAACGAGGCCATTTTATCTACCGTATCCGCTACGTTATCGATCACCACCCCTTCAGTCAGCTCCAGTCCCAGTCGACAGGGGTCAGCATTGGTCCGGGAAAGGATGCGCTCAACCTGCGCCGGGAAGTTGGGTTGTCTGAATTGCCAGGGGCTGACATTGACCGCAACGTGTCGAAGGGAATCACCCAGAGGCGTTTGGGTCCACCTTGCAATTAGGTCGCAGGCGGTCTGTAGTACCCACTCCCCTATGGGCAAGATAAGCCCCGTCTCTTCCGCTACAGGAATAAACCGATCAGGCGTAATCAAGCCATACGCTGGATGCTCCCAGCGAAGCAAGCCTTCAGCACCGCACACGGCACCCTGTTCATTAATCTGCGCCTGAAAAAACAGCCGCAACTGATTTTGACTGATAGCCAACCGAAGGTCTTTTTCCATTTCGAGGCGTTCATCTGCCTCGGCCTGCATACCCGGAAGGAAGAATCGAATGGAGTTTCGCCCGGCCGCTTTAGCCTGATACATGGCGGTATCACCGTGCCGTAACACGGCACCTGCATCCTCTTGCTGCATGGGAAACAGCGTAATACCAATGCTGGGGGTTATGTAGAGTTCATGGTCACGTATTCGAATCGGCAGTGACAGCTTGTGTTTGATTTTTTCCGCGACCCCTTCGGCCCGCCGTGCGGTTGCCTGCGTGTCATGTCCCACATCTGAAAGCAGCACGACAAACTCATCGCCCCCAATCCGCGCAACGGTATCCTCTTCACGCACCGCACTGGCAAGTCGTTGGGCTATCTCACACAGGAGCTGATCACCCACACTGTGACCAAGCGAGTCGTTAATGGTTTTAAATCGATCCAGATCGATCAGCAGCAATGCGCCCTCATAACCATGTCGTTTTGATCGATGCAGCGCTAACTCCAGGCGATCCAACAGCAACGTTCGATTGGGCAGATTGGTCAAGCCATCATGGTAGGCCTGATGTTCAATCTTAGCCTCTGCCTGTTTACGCTCGGTAATGTCCCGGAAGACACCGTAGATCCGCCCGGAGCCATCCGGGTTAACCTCCCGGGCCGCCGTAATCGCACAGGGCCTCTCCATGCCATCGCCATCCAGGATCAGAACCTCAAAGTCCGCTACCGAGCCGGTTTTACTCAGTCGCCCATACAACGCCTCGAAGCGCTCCGGTTCTGCGTAATAATCCCACAGCCTGGCCCCAAGCATGTTTTCACGCCGATGACCAAGATTGGATAAAACGGAAGGCGATATCTCTTCTATATAACCCTGGAGATCGACCTGGAAATAGACATCCGTCAGGCTATCGAAAATGGACCGGTACTTCTTTTCACTCTGCAGTAGTTGGAGATTTGTCTCCTGCATCTCCTGATAGGCATTTCTCAACGCTTCGGTCTGCTTGCGCACCTCTACTTCCAACTGTTCCTGATAGGCCCGGTTTTCCCGGGTAAGTCGGCTGCGCTCAAGATTTTTCTCAACGGCATGCAACAGGACAGACAGGTCCTGAAGCGGTTTAAGCATATAGTCCCACGCGCCCAAATGCAGCGCCTCAATGACATCGCTTATCACACCTGTCCCAGAAACCACAATGATGGGTGTATCAGGGGATTGTGTCACGACGTGATTCAATACCTGCAAGCCATCAACCTCTGGCATGCGCAGGTCAACCAGGATCAGATCAGGCTTTTGAGACTCAAAAAGCTCAATCCCAACCTGGCCATTTTCCGCCTCTAAAACAGAATAACCATAGTCCTCGAGATAGAGATGAAAACTCTCTCGAATAGCCTCTTCATCATCAATCGTCAGAATAACGGCCTTCTGTGCCGGTAATTCGATCATACAGAATTGACCCGCTGTTCTTTATAGCCGTGCGAATGAGACCACAATACGATGTTCAAACCAGTCACCCTTCCCCAATGAAAACGCACGCGGCAATGCCAACGAGAATTACTAGTCGATTAATTCCCTTTGGCGCACACGTAAAGACGTCTCCATCTAAGGCGGCAAATAATGAAATTTCTTTAGTGCATTACGACTCATTTCAACAGGGCAGGCCGAAAATGATCTGAATGACCATAAAAACAATGAATTGAAGCGGGGTGAGCAGGTGAGATTGCCCTGTCAGGGCAAAAAAAAGGCCGGGTAATTGACATTACCCGGCCTCTGAGCTTTTCCTTTATAGAGAAAAGCTTATTTCTTGCGTTCCAGTGTCTCTTTAATCACTTCATCAGCGACATTCTTAGGACACGGCAGATAGTGCGAGAACTCCATGGAGAACTGGCCACGACCTGATGTCATGGTACGCAGGTCACCGATGTAACCAAACATCTCGCTCAGCGGTGCTTCTGCCTTGATACGTACACCTGTTGGGGTGGTATCCTGAGACTTGATCATGCCACGGCGACGGTTAAGGTCACCGATCACATCACCCACATGATCTTCAGGCGTATAGACATCCACCTTCATGATCGGCTCGATCAGCTGCGGGGCGGCTTTCGGAATAGACTGACGATAAGCGCCCTTTGCTGCGATCTCAAATGCGATGGCCGAGGAGTCAACGGCATGGAAAGCACCATCAACCAGGGTCACTTTCACATCCAGACAGGGGAAGCCCGCCAGAACACCGTTGTCCATGCTGTTGCCAAAGCCTTTCTGGATTGCTGGCCAGTACTCTTTCGGCACATTACCACCCACAACCGTTGACTCGAACTGGAAGCCACTACCTGGCTCACCTGGCTCAACGATGTAGTCGATCTTACCAAACTGACCGGAACCACCCGACTGCTTCTTGTGGGTGTAGCTATCTTCAACACGCTGGGTGATGGTCTCACGATAGGCCACTTGTGGCTTACCTACCGTCACATCCACACCGTGGGTACGACGCAGGATATCGATCTTGATATCCAGATGCAGCTCACCCATACCCTTAAGGATGGTCTCGCCACTCTCTTCATCTGTCTCAACATAGAAAGAGGGGTCTTCCTGAACCATCTTGTTCAGCGCAATACCCATCTTCTCAACAGCGGCTTTATCCTTTGGTGTAATCGCGATGGCGATAACAGGATCAGGGAATACCATAGGCTCAAGGGTCGCTGGATTCTTCGGATCACAGAGCGTGTGGCCGGTCTTGACATTCTTCATGCCGACAACAGCCACAATGTCACCAGCCTGGGCACGGGTCAGCTCTTCACGTGAGTCGGCGTGCATCTCAACGATACGGCCGATACGCTCCGTCTTACCGGTAAAGGTATTCAGCACGGTCATACCCTTCTCCATCACACCGGAGTAGATACGAATAAAGGTCAGTGCACCGAAACGGTCATCCATAATCTTGAACGCCAAGGCACGCAGCGGTGCTTCAGGGGTCACGATAGCAAACTTGCCGGTCTCATTACCTTCCAGGTCAACCTCTGGCTGGGGTTCAACTTCCTGTGGATTAGGCAGGTAATCAACCACTGCATCCAGGACCAGCTGAATGCCTTTGTTCTTAAAGGCCGAACCGCAATAGGTGGGGAAGAAGTCCAGCGCAATGGTACCTTTACGGATACAACGCTTCAGGTCTTCAATGGAGGGCTCTTCACCATCCAGGTACTTCTCCATCAGATCGTCGTCCTGCTCAACCGCTGTCTCAATCAGCTGCTCACGCCAGGTTTCGACATCGTCCACCATATCGGCAGGCACATCTTCAAGGGTATAGTTGGTTGGGTCACCAGAGTCATCCCAGATCCACGCTTTACGGGTCAGCAGATCAACAACACCAGTGAACTCGTCTTCAGTGCCGATAGGCAGCACCATTACCAGCGGGTTGGCCGCCAGTACATTTTTAACCTGATCAACGACACGATAGAAGTCAGCGCCCAGTCGATCCAGTTTATTAACCAGGATGATACGGGCTACTTCTGACTCATTGGCATAACGCCAGTTGGTCTCAGATTGTGGCTCAACACCACCGGATCCACAGAATACACCCACGCCACCGTCCAACACTTTCAGTGAACGGTAAACCTCAATGGTAAAATCCACGTGTCCCGGAGTATCGATGATATTCAGGCGATGCTTGTTCCACTCACAGGACGTTGCCGCAGACTGAATGGTAATACCACGCTCCTGCTCCTGATCCATGAAGTCAGTGGTTGCTGCACCATCATGCACTTCACCGATCTTATGGATCTTACCTGTCAATTTCAGGATGCGCTCGGTGGTGGTCGTTTTACCAGCATCTACGTGAGCGAAGATACCGATATTT
>JAPHUG010000149.1 GCA_026197195.1 Sedimenticola sp. | reverse complement strand
ATGGCGCAGGCGATAACCACCCAGGAACCCGCGCTAACGAATATCAGAATATCCAGGGCCAGCAGGCCTGCAATAATCAGATAGCCCGGTTTCCCCTGGTTCATCTCTTTATCCGGGTTAGATGTGTGTAATTGGCTTTCCATAGCGAGCTATTCATCTGTTTAATGTTTTTTGTCGATTAGGGCGTTTGTTGTGTATGTCCAGTACCTGGTCCATATTGGAGAGGAAGGCATCAACACAATCCGGGTCAAAATGACGGCCTCTCTGTGACTGCAGATAGTCCAGCGTTCTGTCCAGTGACCAGGCCATTTTGTAGGGGCGTTCGGAGCGCAGGGCATCAAACACATCGGCCACGGCTACAACCCGGGCCTCAATCGGAATATCCGTTTTACTCAAACCCTGAGGGTAGCCTTTGCCATCAAAACGTTCATGGTGACCATAGGCGATGATAGCGCCTGTCTGAACATAACAGGAGGTACTGTCCCGCAAGATATCAAATCCAATCTGAGTGTGGGTCTTCATCACACTCCACTCTCGAGTGGAGAGCTTACCCGGTTTTAACAAGATCTGGTCGGGGATGCCGATCTTACCAATGTCGTGCATCGGTGCAGCGAGTTTTATGATCTCGCAGAGTTCATCATCAAGGTTCATCGATTTAGCGATCAGGCAGGCAAAATCCGACATGCGCATGACATGATCGCCGGTCTCTTCATCACGGAACTCGCCAGCCTTGGCGAGCCGCAACAGGGTCTCTTTCTCTCGCAGCCCCAGCTCTTCGGTTTTTCTGGAGATCTCCTGCTCAAGCCAGCGGGCCCGGTCCTTGATAATGACCTGCTGCTTGCGTAGCTGTAGCAGATTGCGACAACGTGCCCGACACTCGTAGTGGTCAATAGGTTTGGAGAGAAAGTCAGTGGCACCAGCTTCCAGGGCTTGATAGCGAATCGACTTGTCATCCATGCAGGTGATGATGACCAGCGGAATATCTGTACAGGAGGGGATCTGACGGAACCAGTGAGTAAACTCAACCCCATCCATGTTGGGCATCTTGTAGTCCGTGATGACCAGATCATGATTGTTGTACTTGGCCCACTCCAGTGCCTTTATCGGGTCAGAGAAGCACTCTACATGGATATTCTCATCAATCGAGTGGATCAACTCTTCAAGGATCATCAGGCTGATGGTCTGATCATCAAGAATTAAAACGGTTGGCATACCCAATCCTCACGCTCAGGAGACGCTGTTCCTGCATGGTCGCTTGCTGGCAGATGTCGCAGCAAAAGCTGTGGTTTGTGATTAAAAACATGTTATGTCATTTAAAAACAGAATGATAGCGCGTCCTTACGGTGATGCAGGCTTACTCTTCAGCAAACAGTTGCTGCAATAATGTCCGTATATTGCCAGGCTCAAAAGGTTTATCGCAGATTGCGGAAACACCGGCCTGTTGTACAGCGGCCAGTCGGTTCTCGTTCTCCTCGCTGGTGACCATGATGATCGGGATGGATGATTGGCTGCTATTGGCCCGGATATGGCTGACAAGTGCCTCGCCATCCATCTCTGGCATGTTGTAGTCTGTCACGATCAGATCAAAAAAGTTGTGATCTATCAGCTCCATTGCCTCTTTGCCGTTGTTTGCTTCTGTAAATATTTCAAGTCCCATATTGCTCAAGGTTCGTTTGATATGCTTACGAGCAAACAGACTGTCATCCACAATCAGGACATTCAGGTTTTCAGGGTCATAGCGACCCAGGTCCAGCGAGGCAGGGTCAAGAAACTCGAGCGTGCTTCCCAAGGCGATTCGCAGGGCATCCTGAGTAAACGGTTTTGGCAGGATGGCAATGGCACCGGCCTGTCGAATAGGGTCGAGGTAACGGAAACGGGTTTCACTGGAGATCAGCATGAAGGCCGTCTGGCTCATGCGATCGGATTCGCGCATCTGATGGACAAGATCGGTACCAGTCATGTCGGGCAGGTAGAGGGTGCTGATGACCAGGTCCGGCTCGTAATCCTCCATCAATATCAAGGCTTCCTGCCCGTTTTTAACTGGAGTGATCTGGTCAATACCTAGATTATTCAGGTAGTTAGTGACTATTTTTTGCTGGGTGGGTGAGGGTTCAACCAGCAATACCAGCAGATCGGTGAGTTTCAGCGCCATACTTCCTCCAGTCAGGCATACTCACTCTTAGCGGCACTCAAGGCTGTATCTTTACCCCTTTTTCACCTCTATCAGACTGTTTTTCCAGGTATTTTGAATGGATCGATCACCTGGGCGACGGGCTCGCCCAGGGGGATAGGCTTCAGCCGTTAGAGTGTCCGGTTGCTGGCCTCGAGAAAGGCGTCGCGAAAGGCCTGATAATCCTTGGCGACCGGGTACTGTGGAAATTCATCAATCACGTTTTGCGGTGGGCGAAACAGGATGCCGCGATCGGCTTCAGCCAGCATCGTGGTGTCGTTATAGGAGTCGCCGGCCGCAATCACCCGGAAGTTTAGGCCATGAAAGGCCTTGACGGCCTGTCGTTTCGGGTCTTTTTGACGCAGGTGGTAGTCCGCCACCATCCCCTGCTCATCGATACCCAGTTTATGGCAGAGCAGTGTGGGGTGGCCTAGTTGGCGCATCATAGGGGCCGCGAACTCGTAGAAGGTATCCGACAGGATGACCACCTGGAAGCGCTCTCTCAACCAGTCCAGAAACTCCCTTGCCCCTTCCAGCGGTGACATTCCATCGATGACTTCCTGGATATCAGACAACCCCAGCTTATGCTGTTTAAGGATGGCAAGACGCTGTCTCATCAGTACGTCGTAGTCGGGGATATCACGGGTGGTTGCTTTCAGCTCTTCAATACCGGTGCGTTCAGCAAAATTGATCCAGATTTCAGGTATCAGTACCCCTTCAAGGTCGAGACAGGCCATTTCCACGCGTCATTACTCCTTTATCAAGGCTATTCGGAGGCATTATTCCCCCATAAAAAAGTGCCGCTAGGATACACGATGCAATCAGTGATGGGCAGGGGTGACGGAGAAGGAAAAATGAGTGAACAAAATAACCATAACGTAAAATGGTTGACGTATACGTTACCCTTGTCTATATTGCGTTCCCAAGGAGTAGAGTATGGATAAGTTGTTGACCGTTACCGAGTTGGCTGAAGAGTTCAATATCACTGCAAGAACCATTCGGTTCTATGAGACGAAAGAGCTGCTCAGCCCCCAGCGTGTGGGATCCACCAGGGTCTACACTTATCGTGATCGTGCTCGCCTAAAGTTAATCCTCAGGGCGAAGCGGCTTGGGTTCTCTCTGACAGACATTAGAGAGTATCTGAATCTCTATAACGTGGATCCTGAACAGTTGGAGCAACAGCAACTCCTGCTTACGAAGATCAGCCGACGTATAGAGGAGTTGGAGCAGCAACAGGAAGATTTGGTAACAACGTTGGAGGAGCTGCGGGATATTGAGCAGCAGGCGTTGTCCAATCTGAAAACAAGAGCGATTACTACTGAGCAGTCAGAGTAGTGGATCAGTGTGTAATTAAGCGCATTCAGCGCAGTATAAGCCAGTGGCTACTGGTGAAAATATGGCGGAGAACGTAATGAAAAACATCGTAATTGCAGGCTATGCCCGCACCCCATTTACCCTGTCAAACAAAGGTGCGTTGGCAAAAACACGCCCCGATGATCTGGCGGCAGCCGCCATCAAAGGTCTGGTTGAGCGTAGCGGGGTTGATGTTGAGGCGATTGAAGACCTGATCCTGGGAAACGCCTTTCCTGAAGGTGAGCAGGGATTCAATATGGCCCGTCTGGTGGTGTTTCTCAGTGGATTGCCCATCTCAGTGGGTGGCGCTACGGTAAACCGTTTCTGTGGTTCTTCCATGCAGTCGATTCATCAGGCAGCCGGGGCGATTACCATGGGTGCAGGTGAGGTCTATATCTGTGCTGGCGTTGAGTCCATGACCCGTGTACCGATGGCCGGTTTCAATCCAATGCCCAATCCTCAACTTGCGGCAGACATGCCCGGTGCCTATATGGGCATGGGTGAAACAGCCGAAAACCTGGCGCGTAAGTACTCCATCTCCCGTGCTGATCAAGAGGCGTTTGCCATGACCAGTCATGAGAAAGCGGCTGCTGCACAAGCGGCTGGTAAGCTCAGCGATGAGATCGTTGCCGTGAGTGGTGTGGAACAGGATGGTTGTATCCGTCCTGAAACCACCCTGGAGAGTCTGGCTGGTCTTCGTCTGGCGTTTGATGAAAACGGCAGTGTGACGGCCGGTACATCATCACCTTTGACGGATGGCGCATCAGCCGTGCTGGTCTGCAGTGAAGATTACGCCCGTACCAACGGTCTGGACATCCTGGCAAAGATTCGCAGTTTTGCCATCTCCGGTTGTGCGCCGGACATCATGGGTATCGGCCCGGTGATCTCTACTCAGAAAGCACTGAAACGTGCCGGTCTGACCATGGCCGATATTGACATTATTGAATTGAATGAAGCCTTCGCCTCACAATCACTGGCCTGTGTACGTGATCTGGAGATTGATCTATCCAAAACCAATCTTGATGGCGGTGCCATTGCGCTGGGTCATCCACTGGGTGCAACAGGAGCGCGTATCACCGGTAAGGCGGCCGCCTTGTTGAAACGCGAAGGTAAACAGTTTGCGCTGGCCACCCAATGTATCGGAGGCGGCCAGGGTATTGCCACCATT